>JANXVS010000447.1 GCA_025351555.1 Pseudomonadota bacterium
ATCGGCTGCGGCACGGCGGTGAGATCACCAATCAAGTCTTCAGTCAGTTGCGCGAGTTCGACCAGGACCCCAGGCACTCTGCTTTCGACTGCGGCAAGCACGCCGGCCATCACGTCCCCGGTGCTTCGCGCATGATCGGGCTTAAGGCGCACGAAGATATCGCCGTGATTCGGTTCGCCGAGTTCGCCGCCAAGGCCGGCTCCGGTGCGGCGCGAATACGTTTGCACTTCGGCCTGCTCGAGCAAGATTGCCTCTACCTGCTTGAGCTCGCGCTCGGTCTCATCCAGCGAGGTGCCGGGCAAAGTATAAAAATCCATCACGAAGCCGCCGTCGTCAGCGGCCGGCATGAAGCCGCTGGGCACCTTGGTATAAGCCAGCGCGCCGAGTAACAGCAGCGGCACCACGGCGACTGCGAGCAGGACGGGTTTGCGCACCAGGCGATCGAGCAGATTGGCGTGATGACGCGTGAGCCAGTCGTCGCGCTCGGTCGCCGGGTCGTGCCACTGCTGGAAATCGACCCAGCGCCGTGCCAGCACCGGCACGATGAAGGCAGCGAACAAATACGAAACCACCAGCGTTGCGGTCATCGTCACCGCCAGCGCCTTGGAAAATGCGCCGGTCACGCCGCCGAGGAAACTCAGTGGCAGAAACACGATCAGGGTGGCCAGGCTCGATCCGGTCAACGGCCGCAGGAATTCGCGCGTCGCCGGCAACACTCCCACGTGCTTCGCGGAGCGGCGCGCGATGTGTTCGATGATCACGATCATGTCGTCGATGACGAGCCCCACCGCCGCGGCGATGCCGCCGAGCGTCATGATGTTGAAGCTCATACCGAGCACACTGAGTACGAGCAAGGCCGTCGCCAGCGCCGCCGGGACGACCAGAATCGCGATCAGCATGACGCGCAGGTTGCGCAGGAAAAACATCAGCACGAATCCCGCCAGCACCAGGCCGATCAGTACCGCATCGCGCACGCTCGCCGCCGAGTCGACGACAAGCAAGCTCTGGTCGTACCAGTTGGTGAGTTTCACCCCGGCCGGCAACTTGAAGCCGGCCAGGCGCTCGCGCACCTGTTGCGCGATCTGCACCGCGTTGCCGTCAGGCTGTTCGTAGACATTGAACAGCACGGCCGGCTTGCCATCAGCCACGACGCGTATCCATTGCGGCGTAGTGCCGGCCTGCACTTGGGCGACATCGCGCAGGCGCACGACGCCGGCGGCATCGCTGCGCACGACAAGCTGCTGCAATTGATCCAGCGCGTGCAGATCGCTGCTCGACAACACAAGATAAAGTTTGTCGTGATCCTGCACGCGGCCGACCGCCTGCAAGGCATTGCCGGCGGAAATCGCCGCCACCAGATCGTTCAAGCCCAGGCCGTACGTCGCCAATCGATGCGGATCGGCCAGCACCTGAACTTCATCGACCGCCCCACCCTGCACGCCGACACGCGCCAGACCGGGCACCGAGGCCAACCGCGGCACGATCTGGAATTGGGCTAGATCATGCAGCGCGCTCGGCGTCAGCGTGGCGGACGTCAGTGCGTAGGAAATGATCGGGAACACTGTCGGGTCCATGCGCCGCACGCCGTATGCGGTTCCCGGCGGCAGCTTCGGCAGCACCTGAGCAATCGCCGCATCGACCAGCAAGGTCGTTGCGATCATGTCGCGGCCCCAGCCGAAGTCGATCGAAATCTGCGCCGCGCCACGCGAGGATGCCGAACGCACCTCGCGCACACCGGGCACTGAACGGATCGCCTCTTCGACGGGACGCGTCAACCCCAGCACCGTCTGAGCGGCGGGCCGATCGCCCGCGGACAGATCAACGACCACGCGCGGGAATGACACCTGCGGAAACAAACCGACCGGCAAGTTCAGCGCCGCGACCACGCCGGCGATAGCGAGCGCGGACGCCACAAACAGCAGCGAGCGCGAATGGCGCTCGACGATATCTACGAAATTCATTGTTCCTTGCCGGCAGTTGCTGGCTGTTCGCGCACGCTCATGCCGTTTTCAAGCTGGTAGTTGCCCTGCACCACCAGCGCGCGTTGTGGATCAAGCGGGCCATCGATCACGCTCGTTTCCGCATCGCTGCCGACGCGCTTGACGCTGACGCGCACGGCTTTTCCTTTGGCGATCTGGAACACATAGGCACCGTCCTCGTCGTCGAGCACCGCGTCGCGCGGTGCGAGCCAGCCGCTCAAGCGCCCGACCTCGATGTTGGCGCGGAACGCCTCACCCTGCAGCAGTTCGTCGCTCACCGCGACATCGGCATCGATCAAGCGCGTTTTCGGATTCAGCGCGCGGTCGATGCGCACGACCTTGCCTGCATGTGCGGTGACATCGCCCAGCGTTTCCACTTGTACACTTTGTCCCACATGCAGCCTCTGGCGCTGCGCCGGTTCGATGCCGACGGTCACCACCAGACCGCCGTTGCGCGTGAGCGTGAGCAGCGGCGCGCCGGCGGCGACGCGATCGCCCTGCGCGACCGGCACCGTGCTGACGACACCGTCGAACGGCGCCGTCAACATCTGTTGCGGCTTGCTTCCGGTTTCGTGTTCGAGCGCATCCAGAGTCGCTTGCGCGTCGCTCAGCGCTTTGTCGGCCTGGGTTTTCTGATCGCGCGTGGCAAGTTGCTCGGCGAGCAGACGCGCGGTATGCGCCTGTTGCTCGCGTGCGAGCGCGAGCGCAGAAACGGCCTGTGCATGGGTGCTGGTGGCCGCAGCAGACAAATGAAATTCCATCAGCACCTGCCCGGTATGCACGGCCTCGCCGGGCGTCACCGCGATGCGCATCACCTGGCCTTCCGCCGGCACACTCAGGGTCATGCCGCCATTGATCGTCGGCACGGCACTGCCATAGGCGACCAGGGTATCGGCAATCTCGCCGCGCTGTGGCAGCTGGGTTTGCACGAGGACACTGCTTGCATCGGGCTTGGCATCGTCGGCGGCGAAGGCAGCGGAGAAAACCAGCAAGCCGGTCACGAAGCAAATGAGCTTGATCGGTTTCATCGTATCTATTCCATGTCGGGCAAGGTCGCCGGCGGCATGCCGGCACCCATCAAGGTGGCGATCGCGACCTGTTGTTCGAGCAGGGTCGATTCCAAGGCGAGAATATCCTGCTGCCTGGCATTGCGTGTGGTCACCAGGTCGACGTAACTGCGGGCGTCCAGATCGCCGTTGCTGAAGGCTTTTTGCGCATTGGCAGCGATGGGCGCCATGCCGGCGAGCAAGACGCGTTTCGCGGCAAGCTGGCGCTGCAAGGTCTGCCGATCGGCAAGCAGCGCCTGCACTTCGCTGGTGGCTGCGATCAGACGCGCTTCAAATTCAGCATGCAGTTGTTCGCGCGTCGCCCGTTCCTGCGCGATGTTGCCCTGATTGCGATCGAACAACGGCAAGTCCAGAGTGATCTGCGGCCCGAACGTGCGCACGTCGCTGGTGTCGCGGCCGCCGCTGAATCCAAACGTGAGCGCGGGAAACTGGGCGAGGATCGCGCCGCGCACCTTGTCTTCCTGCGCGCGATAGCCCAGCTGCAAGGCGATCAGATCCGGGCGACGATCCGCCAGATCCGCCAACCCGGCGCGCACCGCGTCGGCATCGAGAGTTTGCAGATCGATGCGGTCGTCCAGTTCGATCGGAACTTCCGGAGCCAGCCCGAGCAGAATCGCCAGATCACGTCGGCGCGTAGCCTGCGCACGCGCGAAATCATCAAGCTGTTTCTGCGCGTCTGCGCCGGCGGCAAGCTCAGGCGCAAACGCCACCAAGGTCGTATCCGCTTGCGCGAGCGCGCGACGATCGCGTTCGAGCTGCTCATTCCACAGCGTGGAATTGCTGTGCAATAGATCGAGTTGCCTGGCGCCTTCGATGATATCCACTGCCTGCAGGCGCGCCTTGGCCAAGGTCTGCCATTCCTGCCACAGCAGATCCACGTCGACAGCCTGCGCCGAATGCCGCGCCGCGCCGCGCTTGGACGACAATGTCACGAGTGCCTTCAAATCCTGCGTCAGACCTGCGGCCAGCGCATCGACCGTACCGGGCCCGCTGAGCAGAAACCCGTCGCTGGCGGTCAACACCGGATTGGGCAGGATGCCTGCGCTGCGCAATTGTGCCTGCGCCACGCCGCGCCGGCTGCGCGCGGCGACCAGCTGCGGATTGTTGTCCAGCGCTAGGCGTTCGACGTCGGCAATAGTCAAATGCGCAGGCAGCGCGGTGTCGCTGTGCAATTCGCTGGTTTGCTGCTTCGCCGTGGCGTGGGTATCGAGCGGTAGCGGCGTATAGGTTGCGCACGCGCCGAGCGCCGCGCATACACCGACGAAGGCGATACGCGGACTCACGACATGGGTTGGCACGGCAGACATGACCGGGAAACATACACTGGCGGCAACCTGCTGATCCAGTTGTTTGCGAATAACGTGGGCCAGCGACGCCACATTATTCACCCGGCGTGCATATTCGCTGCGTGCCGAGTGCATGCGCCGGCCCGCCGAGCTTCCCTCATTCCCCACCGGATTAGTTCAACGCTCCGTCAGTTTTCCCTTCGCTCTCCGGGAGCACATGCTTCAGCCAGCGGGTGGTCGAATGGTTGTCGTGAATCTCATAATGAGATATAGTCGGTTTGTGCGAGTAATCTCGAACAAGCAGCTCGTCGATTTCGCACTACGTCACGTCGATGCCGCCACCCCGCTGCAGTTGTGGCGGAAAATTGTGGAAACGACGCATTTTGCTCACTTTACGGCGTTGCGCTCGTCATTCAATGCGGTTGATCGCGTCGGCAACTACTACGTATTCGACATCGGCGGCAACAAGTTTCGATTGGTTGCCGCGATTCATTTCAATCGACAGATGCTGTTTGTACGCCACATCTTCACGCACACGGAATACGACCGCTGGAGGCCAGAATGAACGCACAACTTCGCGAGGTGACGCGGCACTTTTCGGCACTGAGCGCACTCGTACCCTTGCGTCCGATCCGCACGGCAGGCGACTATAAAGCGGCCGTGCGCGTCATGGATGAATTGCTCGATGCCGGCGCCGCAGACGAACGCCACGCACTGGCCGATCTGGCCGCCACGCTCGGCGAACTGATCGGCGATTACGATGCGCAACATCACGCGTTGCCGGAGGCTTCGGGCGCTGAAGTGTTGCGATTCCTGATGCAGCAACACGAACTGCGACAATCCGATCTTCCGGAAATCGGCAGTCAGGGCGTGCTATCGGAAATACTCAACGGCAAGCGCGAATTGAACGCGCGCCAAATCCGCGCGTTGGCGAAACGGTTTCAGGCGGGGCCAAACGCTTTCTTGTAGTCACTCTCTTGGTGCCCGGGGCCGGAATCGAACCGGCATGGGGTCGCCCCCGAGGGATTTTAAGTCCGTTGCAACAAGCTCGAAAATCAATGACTTGCCGGTTTTCATTTTACGGGACGCGCGCCTTTAAGTACAGGATTTTCCAGAAGTACTTCACGTAGTATTACGGGTCGAGATGGCGGCACACATTGCCAAATCATCCGAGTTGTTTTCCACAGAGACGCGCAGTTCGAGGGCAAAGTTTCGGGTGCGGTCCACATCATCGGCAACCCTACCCCCCTTTTTTTCAACGCTTGAAACGCAATATTGCAACAGGTTGGCCGAGAAATTTTTTTGGGTTTTTTGAGATGCGTCGTTTTTTTGAGCGAAATATGTGCTTCATTGAGCGGAGCAGGTGAAGTATGCCCGATGATGTCATCGGGGGCACCCTGACTCGGTTATCGCTCTTGGTGCCGTCTTATGGGCGGCTGGACGGCCCCACGCGTTCGGCGCACAATCGTTTGCAGTCGGGCGCTGCGGCATGCCCTGACTCGTCGGGGTAATGATGGCCACGCGTATCACGATCACTGCATTTTCGTTCGGGCTGGGTTTGCTGCCCGTCGATTCGGCTCGTGCGCTGGATGTTTGCGGCGACGGCATCCGCAGCGGCGCCGAGCAGTGCGACGACGGCAACACATCGAACCTCGACGGTTGCGATGCCAGCTGCCACTTCGAGCAGACTCACCGAATCAACGAATTGAAGTTTCAGTTCGGCACCTCAACGGCTTGCACCATCAATGCACTGGGAGGTGCGATCGTCGGGGGAACCGCGCAGAACAATATTCAGGCCGCGCTCGACACCAGCGTGGTTGACGGGACCACGTCGATCCTGCTGCACATGCTGTGGCTTGATGATCTGAGCGGGACGAACGATGCCAGCGTCCAGATCGGTGTTCTGAATGCGCTGCCAATTCTTCCAGGCGCA
>JANXVS010000480.1 GCA_025351555.1 Pseudomonadota bacterium
GCCGAATGTAGCCAGCGACGAACGTGTCATCGTGCCGGAATAGCAGGAATCGGCAATGACCAGCACATGCTTGGCATCCATCGTCGTCAGGATATCGCTGATCGCACGATTGGAAATCCAGCTGGTCGGCGTGTTGGCCTGCGCATCCACCGGCAACCAATAGCCCTGGCGCGCGGAATCGATCTCGCCATGGCCGGCATAGTATACAAGTAGATTATCGTTATCCTTGAGCTGTTCGCGCATATCGTTCAGCGCGGACAGGATCTCGAAGCGGTTGGCGTTGGTCAGCACGCGCGCGTTGTAACCGTAGCGCGATTGCAGCACGCCGGCGATCGCCTTGGCATCGCCCGCCGCACTCTTCAGGCCCGGATACGCCGCATAGCTGTCGTTGCCGATGACCAGTGCGTAGTACTTGCCGAACTTGACGTCTTGCGGCAGCGTATTCACAAGCTGGGCGCCGCCAGTCGCGGGCTTGCCTGCGCCGCGACCACCGGGTCCGGGCACCAGCATGAAATCCAGCACCGCCTTACCGCCGTTCTTGTCGAGCGCCGCCACAGTCACTGCGGTATTGTCGCCGGTGACTGCCACGTGGGCCTTGAACACGCCACCGGCGTCGGTGGTGATGATCTGGCCATTCAGGCTCAGCGAGGTCAGCCCAGCCGGAGCCGACACACGCCCGACCACGTCCATGCCATTCTGCGACGGCGGTACCGATGCTGCTGGTTTGTCAAGGCCGCGAGTGAGCGCCAGTGCCGGTTGCAGGATTTCCACGCGCAGATTGCCGTTCACGCTGGCGGTGGTGAATCCGGGCTGCAGCGTGGCGGTCTTGTCGCCGTCGATCTGCGATTGCAGGCTGGCCATCTGGGTGCGTCCGCTGGCCAGCTCCTGACGTTTTTGCGAGAGCTGCGCTTCCATCAGTTTGAGCAATTTTTTCGCATCCTCGTTCTGCGTGTGCTCACGTGCGAGCTCGACGCGTGCCTGATCGAATTTCGCCTGTGCATCCTGGCGCGCCTGTTCGTTCTGCGCCATCTGCTGCTGCAATTGCCGGGTCTGCTTGCGGCCGTCACGCAGCGCGGTATCCATCTGCGCCGTCGAGGTACGCAACGCGACCATGTCCTGATTGTTGGCCGGCGTGGATTTGGCCTGCAATTCCTGCTCGTGCGCCTTGAGCCTGGCGATTTCCGTTTCGGCATCTGCAAGCTGCTTCGCGTTAGCCTGCTGCGCGCTTTCAAGTTCCTTCTGCTTGCCGGCCAATTCGGTTTCGTGCGCCTGCGCGTCGGCCTTGAGCTTGGCGTATTGCGGGTCCTTGTCGACACCGACCTTGGCCTGCTCCGCGTCGAGCTTATGACGGATGTCGTTCAGTTCACTTTGCGACTTTTGATAATTTTGCTGCTTTTGCTGCAATTGGGATTTCAGTTGACCCACCTCGGCGCCAAGCTCGGCGGATTTCTTCTGTTCGCTCGAAAGTTGCTCGCGCAGGGTCGCACTTTCAGCCTTGGCCTGCTGCACCTCGGCGGTAACCGACGAGGCGAACACCAGGTTGTCATTGGTGATGCCGGACGCTTCACGATACAGATTCAGCGCCTTGGAAATATCCTGAGGCACGCCCAAGCCCTGCTCGTAGAGATAGCCCAGATTGATACGCGCGCGTCGCGATCCCTGCGCCGCCGACTTCTCGAACCACGACGCCGCCTTGGCATAGTCGGGCTCGATGCCCAAACCCTTCAGATAGATCTCGCCGACATAGTTTTGCGCATCGACATTGCCTTCCTCGGCCTGCCCCATCCAGACCTTGAGTGCGGTCTGATAATTGGCCCGGTCGGACGAAACGAATTCACCGCCGCGGATTTCACAGTCAGCCTGGGTCGTGCGGACCGGCCGGCGCGCGCTCATGAAACTGGTCGAGCGCCCGAGCTTGCGCACCTGACCCGGCAACAGGCAATCCACGATCAACAGGTCTTCGGGATTGCGCGTCTGCACCGTGGCGGAGGCGCGCAACGTTGGCGCCGAGATACCGGCCATCGCGACCAGCAGAGTTGCAAGGCACATCGGCAATGGACTGATTCGCTCGTGCAGTGGACGCGCCATACAACCCCCGACTTTCGACTGTGGATGAATACAAACGATTTGCCGCTATACTCAGTATAGTTGGCTTTCGGGGATGTCGGGGGATGCAAACGACCAGCGCTGGGCTTCTCGCGGGGTTGCATTCGGCAACCAGCAGGTGGGTGCTGTTCGCTCTGACGATCTGCGCACCCCTGCATGCAGCGTGGGGGCAAAATTCCATGTCGGTGTCCAGCGGCGATCAACAAAGCGGCTATACCTACACGCAGCTACCCAATCCACTCACCGTTTCTTTTTCGGGTCGTTCGCCCATTGCCAAGCTGGAATGGAAGGTCACCGGGGGTAGCGCAACTTTTCAGCAAAACGGCACCGCCGATTACATCGATCCGAAGATATCTCCCAACGCGCCGCCCCCGCCCACTGCGAGTGTGAACCTGGATTTCGGCGGGACGATCGGACCCGTCACGGTGCAAGCCATCTGCACCGGTTGCGGCGCGAGCGGCACGAGTCAAACAGTGACCTTCAAAGAAACCGTCACTGC
>JANXVS010000549.1 GCA_025351555.1 Pseudomonadota bacterium
TTGTCAGTCAGCAATCTTATCCTGCGCAATGGCGCGACCAGCACCAATGGCGAATCGGCGGCATTATCGCTGTTCGGTGCACTGGAACAGGACCTGCGCATGCAGAACGTCGTCGTGCTGAGCAGCCACAACACAACACAGCCATCACCGAATATCTTCACCAATGTCGTCACCCTGAACGCGTTCGCCGACGTGTATTTCATCAATAATGTCATCGGCGATTCCAGCAGCAACTATGCGAATCTCGCGATCTTCGCCGAGTACCAGACGGAGACCGTCTATATGCACAACAACACATTGTCGCTCAACGGCGCCGGTTTCGGTGCCCTGCTCGACTCCAACGGCGGCACCGCGTTCCGCCTGGTGAACAATGCCATCGTTGGCGGGATTGACTTCAACAGCCGTAACTCCAGCGAGCCGATTCGAATCTGGCTGTATAGCAACCTGGGATCGTGGGGTTACAGCAGCATCGTTACCGCACCCATTGTCCAGGCCGACGTCGGCAACGACCCCGGGATCGACCCGCGCTTCATTGGCGCGCTGGATTTTCATCCCGCCGCCGGTTCGCCGCTGGTCAATCGCGGCCTGAATGCGCCGTTTGGCGGATCCACCATCTACGACCTCGACGGCAACCCGCGCGTGGACCTGGGCATCATCGACGTCGGCGCGTACGAATCGACGCGCGAGCGCATCTTCGCGAACGGGTTCGAGTAAACGCAAAAAACATTGGCTTGTCCGTTTTCGCCATAAAAGTATCACTTCCGCCACTGCGCGATGTATACTTTCAGGCCCAGGCTGTGCGCACTGCGGGTCGTTCGACCCGACTGCAAAGGAAACGGTCATGTTCAAGCACATACTTACCGCGATAGTCGCCAGCGCCATGCTCGGAACCGCCGCCTCGGCGGCGGGCCATCCGAATTACGATCCCATCTATATTACCGATGGACAGTACGGAGCCGCTTTGAAGCAGAGTGAGCATCTGTGGCGCCTGCTGCCAATGCGCGGCGAGGAAGTCGACGTCACGGACAAAGCCAGGAGTTGCGGCAGCGGCGTGCGGATCGCGCACGGCTTGTGGTACGTCACCCGGGACGACAACGGCCGACCGCTGCTGGTGGCGCCTTCGGTCACTTCATTGCCAGCGGGCTTTCCGGAACAGGTCGCGCTACGCGCCTGCGGTGAGCCGACCGACACCGACGCTGCGCTCTTCGTTCCCGCCGTCGCCCTGGAATGGATCAGCGAGCACGCCGGAACGGTGCTCATCGATGACTAGGAAGACTTTTCGTTTAGGACTGCTCGCGCTCGACGGCTGCATGCTGTCGAGCCTGGCCGGACCCGCCGATGCGTTGCGCGTCGCCCAGGTACTTGCGGAAATCCGCGATCCGGTCGGCGCGCCACGCTTCGAGAGCGTCGTGTTCAGCGCGCGCAACGCGAAGCGCGTGCGCACTGAATCAGGCATCGAGATCAGCGGGATCAAGCCGCTGCCGAAAAATCCGCGCTTCGATCTGGTGCTGGTACCCGGCATCGATCACCGCTCGCGCAGCGACATCATGGATCGGCGTGATGAACTGGCGCCGGAACTTATCCTGCTGCGCGCGTTGCATCTGCGCGGCACGCGCATCGCAGCGACGTGCAGCGGCACCTTTATTCTGGCGATGACGGGCTTGCTTGATGGCCACCGCGCGACGACGAGCTGGTGGCTGGCCAATGCGATGCGCAAGCAGTTTCCCGCCATCCAGCTCGAAGAACAGGCGCTGCTGATCGAAGATGGCAATCTGATCACCACCGGTGCGTCGACCGCCGTGTTCTCGCTGGTGATCCGCTTCATTGCGGAAACCGCTGGCGCAGAACTCGCCCAGCAGGTAAGCCGCATGATGCTGCTGGATAGCGAGCGTCAAAGCCAGGCGCCTTACGTCAGCCAGGCGCTGCTGGAAAAGCCGCGCCACTCGCTCGCGGAAAAAATCACCCACTTTCTCGACAAGCAACTGCACAACCAGATCAGCGTGTCAAAGCTGGCGAGTCACTGCGGTACCAGCGAGCGCAGCCTGTTGCGGCACTTCCGCACCCACTACGGCACCAATCCGCTCGGCCATATCCAGCACCTGCGCGTCGAGCGCGCCAAGGCCCTGCTTGAAGCCACGCATTTAAGTTTCGATGAAGTCGTCGAGCGCTGTGGTTACAGCGACGCGCCGAGTTTCCGCAAGTTGTTCAAGCGCGAGACATCACTTACTCCCGCCGACTATCGCGAGCGTTTTCGCTTGCGGGCGAGATAATATCTAACGCGAATTCCGCAGCGGCCCGACATCGTCCGCGCCTGCGATATAGCCGTCGCTGACGCCTTTGGTCGCGACCGCAACCGCATCGTGTGGATGCAGGCTTTCGTGGTGCGAGGCGCGGATCCAGAAATCGGTGATGTGTTCGTCGCGACCGAGTGCGCTTTGTATACGCCGCGTGGCATCTTCGCAGAACATCAGGTTTTCGCCATTGAGCAGGGCGAATGCTTGCTCGTCCTCGCGCTTGACCGCGGTCTGCACCGGCGTCTTCAACGCGTTTTCGATCACATCGATCAGCTCGACGATGGGGAAGCCGAAACTCGGCGTCAGTTTCACCCGCACTTCAGCGCGGCTGCGCTGGCTATGCGGCGTGGCGCAGATGCCCTCTTCGCTGCCAAGCCAGGCCACGACCGCTTCGTAGTCGAGTGGCTTGCCGCGAGTGAAATCCTGACTGAAGCGTTCCTGGATCAACTGACGTGCCAGTGCCGCCGAACACGGACAGGTACTCGAATACACGACCTCGCAACGCAGCTCCAGTGCAAATTGGCCTTTTTCCATTATTCCAGTAATACACACCGGATACGACTTCCAGCCGCTGTGATCGCTCTTCAGCGCCGGACGCCGCAACAGATGATCGAACGCGATCCGCACCATCGCCCGGTCGGACAACTCGGCATGCGACTCCAGAAAATCGCGCAGCAGGCGACGGATCGAGCACGGCGTCAACGGTTCGGCGGACAGCGCCTTGTCCACGTGCACATACAGACGCGACATGTGAATTCCACGCACGTCGGGCTGGATGAGATTGACGTAAGCGGCAACTCGCGCGGCCGACTGCACGCTCGCGCCATCATCGCTTGCAAGGCGGATCGGCACGTCGATCTCGTCCATGCCAACCCAATCCAAGGTTCCGGCAACGGCGGGGCCGGCTTCTTTCGCGATATCAGGCATCGCGCGTACGGAATTCTCATTCTGCTGCATGGATCTTCCTCACAAGAAATAGCGCCGGAGGCAAGTCAGACCGGCAGCGTCAAGAATCGCTTGCAGACCAACTGCGGGCAAGCAAGGTCCTTAACAAGTGTAACGGCAACATGCCTTGTGCGCGATCAACGCCTCCGCTCCAGCGCGCGCGCTTCGCGCCATGCAGCCAGCAGGCTGCGCCAACGTCCCGCGGGCGTATGTGCCACCAGGTACGCCAGCGGGTCCGCGGCGCGTTGCGCCTTGCTCGCAAAAAACAAATCCAGACAAGTGCGGACACGACGGGTCAAACTGGCCGGCGACGTGACTGCAAGCGCCTTGTGGATTTCGCCAGTCAGTGCGCCAAGGTAGTCGCGCAGCAGAGCGGCGCAAGGCTGCGTCGCTGTGGTCAGATCCCGCCGCGTGACGCCGTGGCGCGCGAGCAGATCCAGCGGCAACCGCGCATCGAATCGCGATGGATTCGCCAGTTCGCGCAGCAGATGGGTAATTGCCCACAATGTCGCATGCGCGCTGCAATCACCGGTCTTGCCTTCAAGCAGCGCCCGCTCTGCACGCGCCACGGCGCAGTAGAACGGTGTGAACCCGGTCAGCGACTCCGCGAGCGTTGTGCACGACACGGGTTCCGTCATCATGGCGGCGCCCGCTGCCATCGCCGGCCAGATAGCGGGATCAACGGCACGTGCTTGCGCGTCGGAAAAAAGCGTTTTCGTGATCGGATGGCGCGCATTTCCTGTGGAGGCTTCGACAAGCTCGTGTTGCCACCACGCCAGCTTCGCCGCCGCTATCTGCGGCTCGCGTACATCGAAAGCGGCCTGCTCAAGTTCATGCACGAGGGTGTTGAAGGCTCTCTCACGCCGGCGCTGTTCGACCGGCAAAAACACAGCGACCAGCGCGTTCTCAGGATGGGCGTCGAGCCATTTTTGCTCGAAACTCGCGAACGCAGCGCTGGTCGCGTCGTGCACGCGCGCCTCAGCCGAGCCCGAGTGCAGCAAGCAAATCCCGCGGTGTGGCAACGACGATATCGGCCTGCCAATCGTGCGGATCTTCGTCGCCCACATAACCCCAGCCGGCGGCGATCGTCAGCGTGCCGGCGCGGCGGCCGGCTTCGATATCGCGCGCGTCGTCGCCCACGTAGACACTATGCGTCACAGCGACACCCGCCAGCGCGCAAGCATGGATAATAGGCTCCGGGTCGGGCTTGCGTTTTTCCAGACAATCACCGCAGACCAGCGCGGCGCAACGCGTATCCAGTTGCAGTTCGACGAGCAAGGTGCGCGCCAGCCAGCCGGGTTTGTTGGTGACAACACCCCAGCGCACATCGCGTTTTTCCAGCGTCGCGAGTACGTCATCGATTCCCGGATAAGTCCGCGTATGCGCGGCGATGGCGGCAAAGTATAAATCGAGAAAGCGCGGCAACAAGTTTTCGATACGCGCCTCGTCCGCGCCGGGAAAACCGCGTCGCAGCATGGCACGGCCACCTTTGGACACAACAACGCCGATGCCAGCCGCGTCTGTCGAGGACTCGCCCGTTTCGGCCTGCAGGCGTTGCATCGCCACGATAAGGTCGGGCGCCGAGTCGACCAAGGTGCCGTCGAGATCGAACAGCACCGCCTGGATTTCGCTACCTCGCAGCTTCATCCGGGCGCGATCATTCGGGCTTGCGCGCGCTGGCGAGATAGTTTACTTGTGTACTTTGCGCAATCCATGCGCGGCGCGTCAGCGGGTTGTAGGCCAGGCCACTGAGGTCTTCCAATTCCAGGCCGGCAGCGCGCACTGCCGCTGCCAATTCGGACGGGCGGATAAATTGCGCATAGTGATGCGTGCCGCGTGGCAGCAGATTCAACGCGTATTCGGC
>JANXVS010000576.1 GCA_025351555.1 Pseudomonadota bacterium
TTCGGCATTCCGCTGGGCTGACGGCGTAGAATAGCGCGAGGCAATCGCACAGAGTTCGTTCATGGCCGTCAGCGTCTTTGATCTGTTCAAAATCGGCATCGGACCGTCGTCCTCGCATACGGTCGGGCCGATGCGCGCGTCTGCGCGTTTCGTGACGCGCTGGCTGGAGCAACGCGGCATTTTACACAATGTTGCACGCATCCGCGGCGAGCTGTTCGGTTCACTCGCGCACACCGGCCGTGGCCACGGCACCGACAAGGCAGTACTGTGCGGCTTCGAAGGCGAATGGCCGGACAAGATTGATCCCGACACGATTCCGGCGCGGCTTGCGCGCGTGCGCGGCGAAAAGAAAATCCGATTGCTCGGCAAGCACGAGATCGCGTTCGACGAAAAAACCGATCTAGTGTTCAACAAGCGCCAGAAACTGCCGTATCACTCCAACGGCATGCGCTTCACGGCATACGATGCGAGCGGTGCCGAACTGGCGACGCGCGATTACTATTCGGTCGGCGGCGGTTTCGTGGTCAATCACGATGATGCCGCGGAAGACAAAATCGTACCGGACACGACGCCGCTGCCCTACCCATTCCACAGCGGCGACCAGTTGCTGAAGATGTGCGCCGACTCCGGCAAGAACATTGCCCAGGTGATGCTGGAAAACGAAAAAGTCTGGCGCAGCGAGGCGGAAATCCGCTCTGGTCTGTTGATCATCTGGAAAGCCATGCAGGATTGCCTGGCGCGCGGCACGCGCGAAAAAGGCGTGCTGCCGGGCGGTCTCAAGGTACAGCGGCGCGCGCCGAGCATGCTGGCCGAGTTGCGCAATCAACCCGAAGCCTCGCTCAAGGATCCGCTGACGATACTGGATTGGGTAAACCTATACGCGCTCGCGGTCAACGAAGAAAACGCTGCCGGCGGCCGTGTCGTTACCGCACCGACCAATGGCGCGGCCGGCATCATTCCGGCGGTGCTGCACTACTACTCGCGTTTCGTGCCCGGCGCGAACGAGCAAGGCGTGCTCGATTTTCTGCTCACCGCCGCGGCAATTGGAATTTTATACAAGGAGAACGCCTCGATCTCCGGCGCCGAAGTCGGCTGTCAGGGTGAAGTCGGCGTCGCTTGCTCGATGGCCGCCGGCGGCCTCACCGCCGCGCTCGGTGGCTCGGTGCTACAAGTGGAAAATGCCGCAGAAATCGGCATGGAACACAACCTCGGCCTCACCTGCGATCCGATCGGCGGCCTGGTCCAGATCCCTTGCATCGAACGCAATGCCATGGGTTCGGTCAAGGCAATCAACGCCCAGCGCATGGCCATGCGCGGCGATGGCAAGCACCGCGTCAGCCTCGACAAAGTCATCAAGACCATGCGCGACACCGGACGCGACATGCAGGACAAGTACAAGGAAACGAGTCGCGGTGGGTTGGCGGTGAATGTGATCGAATGTTGAAACATCTATGCTTTTTTATACTTTGTGCAGTCGTCTGCGGCAACGCCGACGCCAAGCACATGTATCAATACACCGATGCCCACGGCGTCGTGCATTTCACCGATGTAAAACCCGGCGACGATGTCACCGGAGTGAAATCCACTGTCGTTCGCACCGACGCGCAACCGCTGATCCGCTTGCGCCAGGATGGCGCGGATGCGGATCGCAGCATGACCTTCGTCAATTCCGCAGGCGGCCCGGTCAGCGTGGATGTGTCCTTCGCACAAAGTTTGAATGTGAGCACCGAACCGCCGCTGCCGGCGCGCTTCGTGCTGCCGGCGAACAGCGAATCGCGCGTGCTGCGGGTGTTCGCCGGCGCTCCCAACGTCAGCTTCAGCTACAGTTTCAAGTACAGCTACATGCCGGGCGACTATCGCGCGCAGCACGACGACGCTGCGCGCTACCAGCTGCCGTTTTCCACGCGGCAGCAATTCGTCGTCGCCCAGGCGTTCGGCGGCAAGGCCAGTCATACCGACGCGCAAAACCACTATGCGGTGGATATCGTCATGCCGGTAGGCACGCCCGTGCTCGCCGCGCGCGATGGCGTGGTGATGACGGTCGACAGCGACTTCTATGGCACCGGGCTGGACATGGCCAAGTACGGCGACCGCGCGAACAATATCCGTATCGTGCACAGCGATGGCACGATGGCCGTCTACGCGCATCTGCAACTGGAAAGCGCGCAGGTGCAGGTTGGCAGCCACGTGCATGCCGGGCAGGAACTCGCGCTATCCGGCGACACTGGTTATTCGAGCGGGCCGCATCTGCATTTCTGCGTGCAGGTCAATTCACGGATGGACTTGATCTCGGTGCCGTTCCAGTTCGTCGGCGCGGCCGGCGATTTCACCCCGGAACAGGGCATGCTGGTGGGCGGGCGCTGAACATCCTTACTGCGGACGACGACCTTCATCACCTTGCAATCCGTATAATGCGCGGCCCTGCGGCCTGACCCGTGGCCGACCGAGCTTGAGTTGTCAATGTCCGAACATGACCTGACTGAAACCCAGCGCCGGCGCACGTTTGCGATCATTTCGCACCCTGATGCCGGCAAGACCACACTGACGGAAAAGCTGCTGCTGTTCGGCGGCGCGATCCAGATGGCGGGCAGCGTGAAGTCGCGCAAGGCCACGCGCCATGCGACTTCCGACTGGATGGCGTTGGAAAAGGAACGCGGCATTTCGGTGACAAGTTCGGTGATGCAATTCCCGTACGAGGGCCGCATCATCAATCTGCTCGACACGCCCGGCCACGCGGACTTTTCCGAAGACACTTATCGCGTACTGACGGCGGTCGACTCGGCGCTGATGGTGATCGACTGCGCGAAAGGTGTCGAAGAACGCACGATCAAGTTGATGGACGTGTGCCGCCTGCGCGATACGCCGATCATGGCCTTCATCAACAAGCTCGATCGCGAGGGACGCGCACCGATCGAATTGCTCGACGAAGTCGAGTCGGTGCTGCAAATCCAGTGCGCACCGATCACCTGGCCGATCGGCATGGGTTCGCGGCTCAGGGGCGTTTATCACCTGGCGACCGGCGAAGTGCATGTCTACGAACCCGGGCGCAATTTCACCCGCCAGGATTCCACAATTTATCCTTCGCTCGATGATCCGCAACTTCAAGTGCGCATCGGCGTGGACGCGTTGAAGGAGTTGCGCGAAGAACTGGAACTGGTTGAAGGCGCATCGCATCCCTTCGACCCGGAAGCCTATCTTGCGGGCAAGCAGACACCCGTATTTTTCGGCTCGGCGGTGAACAATTTCGGCGTGCAGTTGCTGCTGGATTTCTTCGTCGAACATGCGCCGGGCCCACAAGCGCGCGCGACGACCACGCGCGAAATCGCACCCGACGAAGGAAAAATGACCGGCTTCGTATTCAAGATTCAGGCGAACATGGATCCGATGCACCGCGACCGCGTGGCCTTCATGCGCATCTGCTCCGGCCGCTTCGACGGCGGCATGAAAGCGCTGCACGTGCGCAGCGGCAAGGAAATGAAACTCGCGAACGCGCTGACCTTTATGGCTTCCGAACGCGAAATTGTCAGTACCGCATTTCCCGGCGACGTGATCGGCATCCATAACCACGGCACGATTTCGATCGGCGACACGTTCACGGAAGGCGAGGCATTGGCATTCACCGGCATTCCGAGTTTCGCGCCGGAACTATTCCGCCGCGCGCGCCTGCGCGATCCGCTGAAGATGAAGCAACTGCAGAAGGGCTTGGCGCAATTGTCTGAGGAAGGCGCGACCCAGTTCTTCCGCCCACTGATGTCGAATGACCTGATTCTTGGTGCCGTCGGCGTGCTGCAGTTCGACGTCGTCGCCTACCGATTGAAAGACGAATACAGCGTGGACTGCGCGTTCGAGAATGTCACCGTGATCACGGCGCGCTGGATTGCCTGCGCCGACGACAAGAAGCTTGCCGAGTTCCGCGAAAAAGCGGCGATGAATCTGGCCGTCGATGCAGCCGGCGAACTGGTCTATCTGGCGCCGTCACGGGTGAATCTGCAACTGACCCAGGAACGCTGGCCCGGTGTGACCTTTGCGGCGACGCGCGAGCACGCGAGCGCGATCGAGATCTGATCTCATCCCGCAAATAAAACGCCCGGCACGAAGCCGGGCGTCAGGCACAACGGATTTTGCGCTCAGCCGTCGTGGGATTTCGCGCTCGCATTGAAGATCTCATCGCTGCGGAATTCGCCGCGAAAAATCTCGTCGCTCGCTCCGCGGCGTTCGGCTGTGGCAACGGTGCCTTCGCTGAAACCCGCGAAAATACGATCCGGCGCCGGCACCCTCGCCAAGGGCGTAACAGGTGTCGGCGGGTTACCGTGATACCCGCCCCACACGACCACCGCGGCGACCACGGCGGCGGCCAGCGCCGCCACACTGCGCCGACGCCACGAACTGGAGGCAACACGGCGCGACGCAGCATGCCGCCGATGCGTGACTGTTTCATTGGCTTGGTTCAATGCGATCGCCAACTGTGCGCTCAGCGCTGCCGATTCGGGTTCCAAGTCGCGGCTGAAAGCCTGTAACTGGTCACGCGCCGGCGAATTGGCCGTTTGCGCGGCGAGTTGATCGGCGCTTGGCGCGCCTGCCTGATCGGCAAAACGGCGATAAAGTTCGATCACGCTGGGTTTGTTCTTATTGGGATTACTCATCGAATTCTCCAAAACCTAGCTCTACAAGTCGCTCGCGCAGGGTCTGCATTCCGCGTTCGAGCAGCTTGCGCGCTGCTTCTTCCGAGGTGCCGCTCCGCTCGCCGATCTCGCGTGGCGTAAACCCTTGCAAATGCAGGGTTACCGCCTCACGCCGACGTTCCGGCAACTCCGCCAGACAGGCCGCGACACGTCCAAAATCCTGCGAACCGCCGGCATTTTGCTCGGGCCCCGCACGATGCTCGATCAACACCGCAGCGCTTTCTTCGCCCTCGTCGGGCAGAGGCTCGGCCGGGCGCGAATTGGCGGCGCGGATGGCGTCGATCACCGTCGACAACACCACTCTCTGTATATAAGACGTATGAAAGGCCGCATTCCGGTCACGTTCCAGCGCTTTCCACAGCCGGATGCGCACTTCCTGCTCGATATCGGCCGGGTCGATGCCGTGTTGGCCCAGCCCGTGACTCTCGATCAGGCGGCGTACCTTGGCCCCATATTCGGCCAAGAGGCCGTGCAGGCGGGCGCGCAGGGCGGGGTCAAGGCTCACGAGTATTCACTTCGCGATCCTGAACAACGAATGTCGCGTCAATCTGTCAACCCGCGATATAGCGTTGTAAATGTTCGAGTTGTTCGGCCTGATCGTCGATCACCGCCTTGACCAGATCGCCGATCGACAGGACGCCGACGACCTTGCCGCCATCCATCACGGGCAGATGGCGTACGCGTTTTTCGGTGACCAGCTTCATGCAGTGGTTGACACTGTCGCCCGGCCCTACCGTGAGCACGGCCGCCGTCATGATTTCGCGCACGGGCGTATCCGCCGACGAGCGACCCTTGAGAATGACCTTGCGCGCGTAGTCGCGCTCGGAAACGATGCCGACCAATTGGTCGCCATCCATCACTAGCAGGGCGCCGACGTATTTGTCGGCCATCATGCGGATCGCATCGAGCACGGGTTGATCCGGCCCGGTTGAATGAATGGCCGCGGCCTTGCCTTCCAGCAAATGTTTGACCAATCGCATAACGCCTCCTTCGCACCAAGTGCGGGCTGCAGGCAACCATTCTAGCGCGCTGTGGCGTCGCCCGGGTGAGATGGATCGAGCGATCCGGCGGCGTGATGTTCGTCGATCAAATACAATGGCCGCTGTTTGACTTCCATGTACAGGCGGCCAAGATATTCGCCGATCATTCCCAGCGCCATCAGCTGCACACCGCCAAGGAACAGGACGACCAGCATCAGCGTGGGATAGCCACGCACCGCGTCGCCATAGATCAAGGCCTTGCCGAGTACGAACAGGGCGAACACGAAGGCCAGCAGCGCGGTGAACACGCCAACATAGGTGGCGACCTTGAGCGGCGCGCCGGAAAACGAGGTGATGCCCTCGAGGGCGAAATTCCACAGTCGCCAATAGTTGAACTTGCTGCTGCCGGCAAAGCGCGCATCGCGTTCGTAGACCACCGCCTTTTGCCGATAGCCTAGCCAGGCGAACAAGCCCTTCATGAAACGCTGGCTTTCGCGCAGCCGCTTCAAAGCGTCAATCGCGCGCCGACTGAGCAGGCGAAAATCGCCGGTGTCGCGCGGTACTGGCGTGGAACTCAACCGCTCCATCACGCGATAGAACGCGGCGGAGGTGAATTTCTTCAGGCGGCTTTCACCAGCACGGGTGGAGCGCGTGCCGTAGACGACGTCGTAGCCTTCGCGCCACCAGCGCACGAATTCCGGAATCAGCTCAGGCGGGTCTTGCAGATCGGCGTCGATCACCACGACCGCGTCGGCATCGACATGATCCAGCCCCGCCGTCAGCGCCAGTTCCTTGCCGAAGTTGCGGCTGAGCTTGAGCGTGGCCACGCGCGCGTCGCCCGCGCGCAACGACTCCATCACGGCATACGTGTCGTCGCCGCTGCCATCGTCGACGTAGAGCACGTCGCTGGCCAGATCCAGCTGATCGAGCACGGCGACAAGTCGCGCATGGAATTCGCGCAGGCTTTCACCTTCATTGTAGGCGGGCACGACGACGGTCAGATGGGACATACGCACGATGACGAAACCGGAATGGCTCACATCCTAGCCGAAAGCCCGTGGAGCGTGGAGCCGCGCCCAGATGACAGACGCTTGACAAGTATAAATTTATTTCTACAATTCCGGAATCATGAAACCTTCTGTAGCGATCGATGCGCTCAAGGCGCTGGCCCACGCACATCGGCTGCAGGTATATCGCGTACTGGTGCAGGCCGGCGCGGACGGCCTCACAGTCGGCGCTTTGCAGAGCGCGACCGGCCATGCCGGCGCCACCCTGACCCATCATCTGAATGCATTGCGCCGGGCGGGCTTGGTCAACGATCGTCGCGACGGCCGCAGCATCTGGTGCCGCGCCGACTATGCGCATATGAACGCCCTGCTCGCGTATCTCACCGAGAATTGCTGTGGCGGCAAGGATTGTGGACCAGTGAGCACATGCGCGCCGGCCCCGGCACGCGCGAAACGCAAGGCCCTTCCATGAAACGTGTCTTGTTCGTCTGCGTGGAGAATTCCAATCGCAGCCAGATGGCCGAAGCGTTCGCGCGCAAGCATGGCGTGCAAAGTGTCGCCGCAATGTCGGCCGGCTCGCGCCCTTCAGGCCAGATCAATCCGCGCGCGGTGCAATTCATGGCGGAAAGTGATTGCGATCTATCGACGCAACATTCCAAGTCGCTGGCCGAAATCGGCAACGATCCCTTCGATGCCGTGGTAACGATGGGCTGCGGCGATGCCTGCCCATGGATTCCGGCCGCGCGCCGACTCGATTGGGCTCTGCCCGATCCCAAGCATTTATCGGATGATGAATTTCGCCGCGTGCGCAATGAGATCGAGCAACGTGTACTGGGTCTGTTGCGCGAGCTTGATGTCCGCGACGAGGCCAACACATGACCTCGCTGCCGCAACGCCTGTTCGCTGAATGGCTCGGCACCGCGGCGCTGCTCGCCATCGTCGTCGGCTCGGGCCACATGGGCCAGACGCTGGCGCAAGGCAACGTTGCGATCGCCCTGCTCGCCAATTCCACCGCCACCGGCCTCGGACTGTGGGTGCTGATTGAATTGTTCGCACCCGTTTCCGGCGCGCATTTCAATCCCACGGTGAGCCTGGCTTTCACCTGGCGCGGCGAGCTTTCCCGCAGCGATGCAGCAATGTATATTTTAGTGCAAATTACCGGCGCGGTCTGCGGCGTGATGCTGGCGCACCTGATGTTCGACCTTGCGCCGGCGGAGTTCGGCATCAAGGCACGGACCGGCACGGGTCAGTGGCTCAGCGAAGCAGTCGCGACCACCGGCCTATTGCTGACGATTGTGCTTGGCAGCCGCGCGCGCCCGCAAGCCGTGCCCGCAATGGTCGGCGCCTATATTGCCAGCGCTTACTGGTTTACGGCATCGACCTCGTTTGCGAATCCCGCGGTGACATTGGCGCGCGGTCTCACCGCGACGTTTGCGGGCATCCGGCCACTGGATATTCCCGGATTTATCGCGGCGCAGTTCGCCGGTGTCGGCGTTGCGCTGCTGATTTTGCGCGTGTTGCAACCGCGCACGCAGGCGTCCGGCTAGCGCGGCAAGTAACCCGTGCCGCCGAGTTGCCGCACCTGACGTTCGACCCACTCGGCATGATGGAGAACGTAACCGGATGGCCGCTCAGCATGGAGTTTCTTCGGATTCGGCAACACCGCCGTGAGCAGGGCGGCGTCATGCGAATTCAGCTGCGCTGGCGCTTTGTGGAAAAATTCCCGCGCGGCGGCGTCCGCGCCGTAAACGCCATCGCCGAACTGGGCGATGTTCAAATACACTTCGAGGATGCGCCGCTTCGGCCAGGTGATTTCCAGCAACACCGTGAAGTAGGCTTCGAGCCCCTTGCGTACAAAACTGCGGCCGCCCCAGAGGAACAGGTTCTTCGCGGTCTGCTGTGAAATCGTGCTGGCGCCGCGCAGACGTTCGCCTTCGTCGGCCTCATCCAGCGCGTCCTGGATCGCCTGCACATCGAAGCCATGATGGCTGGGAAATTTCTGATCCTCGCCCGCGACTAGCGCGATCGGCAGGTCGGAGGATACTTTTTCCCAAGGTATCCAATGATACTTTATGGAAAAATCCCGTTCGCCGTGACGCAATGCCTCCAGCCGGCGTTCGAGCATGAACGCCGACGTCACCGGCGGCACGAAGCGCAACAGCAGCACGCACAACCAGGACACGAAAATCCATACCAACGCCGCGATCAGCAACCCGCGCAGCAAACGTCGCCACAACGGTTTGTGTGCACGCAGGGACGACTTTTCGATGACGGGCATTCGCGACGGGCGATTGGAAGGGAACATCGCTGGAAGTATGCGCAAGGCCGCGCAGCGCGGCAATCGCCCGTGCCGATTACAATGACGGCACACACCACGCACTCCGGAATCCAAGTGACCGATAGCAACGACTTTCTGCAGCGGTTCCTGCTCGAACGCGCCCAGGTGCGCGGCGTATTGGTACGGCTCGAACAAAGCTGGCGGCAGGTGCGGGAGCGCGCCAATTATCCCGCGTCGGTGCGCGCGCCGCTGGCAAAAACACTGGCGGCCAGCGCGCTATTGACCGGCAACATCAAGTTCGAGGGCTCGCTGTCAATCCAGCTCAAAAGCCGCGGACCGTTAACCTTGCTGTTCGCCGAATGCAGCCACGACGGCCGCGTGCGTGGTCTGGCCCGGTGGCAGGATGAACCGCCAGCGGATTTTCGCCTGACCGACGGCCTGGAGCCGTTGCTCGCGGTTACGATAGAAAACGCAACCAGCGGACAGCGCTACCAGGGACTCGTGCCGGTCGAGGATGCGGACCTGGCGGTACTGTTCGAGCGCTATTTCGAGCGCTCCGAACAGCTGCCGACACGCATCGTGCTGGCCGCGGACGACACACGCTGTGCCGGACTCATGCTGCAACAGTTGCCTGCCGAGAGCGGCGACGAAGTCGATGCCGATGCCTGGAACCGCGTCGGTATTTTGCTGCGCACACTCACGCCAGACGAACTGCTCACGCTGTCTGCCGAGCAGTTGCTGTTGCGCTTGTTCCACGAGGAATCTGTGCGGATGTACCCCTCGCGACCGCTCAGCTTTGGCTGCCGCTGTTCGCGTGAACGCGTCGCCGGCATGTTGCATTCGCTAGGTCGTGCCGAAGCCGCAGGGGCCGTGCGCGAGGACGGTGCCGCGGAAATTACCTGCGAGTTCTGCAACACCCGCTATCGCTTCGACATCATCGATCTGGAACACCTATTCCGCAGCGGCTACGGCGCGCCTGAAGTGCCGACGGCGCACTGATGCAACTGTGTCGGGGAACCTCTGCCCAAGCGTAGCGAGCGAAGGCCTGATTCCACATAGGATCAGGCCGAGCGCAGTAGCTTGTGCAGAGGCTCCTCAGACCGTTGCCGAACGCTCGATCCATATATGTGCCGGCGCCGGCCGCGCGAACAGAAAGCCTTGGCCGAACTCGCAGCCGAGCTGCAACAGCGCCTGGTGCTGCGCCTCGGTCTCGATGCCTTCGGCGATCACCTGCATTTCGAGCGTGCTCGCCATCGCCAGGATCGCGCGCACCAAGGCGGCGCTGCCGGCCGGATTGTCCGGTGAAAGATCGGCGACGAACGAGCGATCGATCTTGAGCGTGTGCACCGGGTATTGATGCAGATAGCTCAGCGACGAGTAGCCGGTGCCGAAGTCATCCAGCGATATGCTCATGCCGGCGCGACGTAGTGCTTCGAGCATGCGCTTGGCCGCCGGAGGATTCTCGATCAGCATGCGCTCGGTCACCTCGATGCGCACGCTGGTGGGTTTGATCCCATGCCGACGCAGCAAGGCCAGAAGTTCGTCGTCGAGAACGTCTGAACGGAAATGCCGCCCTGACAGGTTGATGCCGATGAATTCGTTGTTGGCCAGCAGCGGCGCCGCCACCTCGAACACGCGCTCGAACATCTGCCAGTCGATCTGCTCGGCCGCGCCATTATCCTCGGCCACGGCGAGAAAATCGGCCGGCAGCAGCAGGCCGCGCTGCGGGTGCTGCCAGCGCAGCAGCG
>JANXVS010000003.1 GCA_025351555.1 Pseudomonadota bacterium
GTCGAGCTGTTTCTCAACAAACATTTGCCGCGCTGCGACTGTCCCAGGCCTGTACTACGCGTTCGCGGTGAGCTTCCGACTCCTTACTCGAGTTCTTGAAGTCCCTGTAATTATGTAGAGCACGCAGTCGCGCCGACGGCCCATTTGCGCGGCTGCCGACGCGTTACTGCACATAACTGGGAACTACACATAATGGCCGTTATGTAGAGCTCTACATAACGGCCATGAACGGCCGGTCGCTGCACAAAACTCATCGCTGTAAAGCTGCCGTCCGTTCGAGTCGGCCGTCGGCGCTTGAGTGGCGCGAAGAGGGAAGGCTCGACCGTTATAGTGAAGCGCTCATGGCAATGCCTTGGCAGTCGTCGTGGCCGACGGTAGGCCGATCTTCGTGCAGAACGCGGCGAAGCGCGGATCGGTCCGAAAGCGCAGGATCAGCGGGTCGACCAGTAGGAACTGCAGGCCGGAATCGCGGTTGGACCAGGAGCGATCGAGCCATTCGAAAGTCTTGTCCGCATCACGCCGCGCGGCATACAACTCGGCGATCTGGAAGGCCATGCCGTCGGCGTGTTTGTCAACGACGAGCTTCAACGCGGCATCCGCCGCCGCTTGATCGCTGCCGAACTGCCGCGCCATCGCCAAGGCGAAATCCTGCCAGAGGCCTGGCAACGCCCGTTGCGCATCCGCCAATGCGGCGCTCGCATCACCACGGTAGACATCATTGATAGTCAGCGATGCATCGAAGATGCCCGATGCCGGCTGCAACGCGAGAGCCTTGCGGATCGCCTGCTCTGATTCGTCGAAGCGGCCCAAGGCGGCAAGGAAGCGAGACAGCAACATGTAGCTGACTGCGCGCATCGGGTCCGTCGACAGCGCCTGCCGGGTCTCGGCCGCAGCTTGCTCCGGATGCCCGAGTGCTGCGAGCAGGCTGCCATAGCCAACACTCGCCTGGCTGTTGGACGCAAGTTGCAACGCACGCTGGTATTCGGTCTCGGCGCCGTTCCAGTCGAAATCGACGGAACTGAGCAAATTGCCGCGGGCTTCGTGCGCGGCAGCGAGGTCGGGCTCCAGCCGCAGTGCCGTATCGGCGTCCTTGTGTGCCTGCCGGTTGATCTTTGCCGCTTCCGCGCCGCTCAAATATTCGCCCGACAGCCACGTTCCAGTTCGTGACGCTGCTGCCCAGGCCAGCCCGTAACGGGGATCCAGGCGCACCGCCTCGGCGTATTGCGTCATCGCCTTGCGCATATCCGCTTCGGTGCCCAGTTCCTCCAACTGCCTGCCTTGTAGGTAGGCAGAGTAAGCATCGAGATTGCCACTGGGCGGTCGGTCGGTCTGCGCCGGCGCATTATTGTTTGCCAACAGCCTCGCCTTGAGCGCGCCCGCGACAGACTGGGTGATCTCGTCCTCCAGTGCGAACAGATCCTTGTACGGCCGGTCGTAGCGCTGCGTCCAGAGAGTGCTGCCGTCGACAGCGCGGATCAGTTCGGCGTTGACACGGATGGCATCGCCGGCGTGTTGTACGCTGCCTTCAAGCAGTGTCGCCACCCCGAGCTTAGCGCCGATTGTCCTGCTGTCGTCCTTGCTGTCGCGGAACTGGAACGAGGAATTGCGGCCGATCACTTTCAAACCCGAGAACTGCGAGAGTGCGACGATCAGGTTTTCCGACAGGCCGTCCGAGAAATACTGCTGATCCTTATCACCGCTTTCGTTAATCAGCGGCAGCACCGCGATGGACTTTCCTGGAGCCTGTGCGACGCTCGCGACGTTTACGTCCTTGTGAGGGACGAGTTTGTCGGCGAGTAGCAGCACGACGGCGATGGCAAGCACCGCGATGATCCAGCGGTCCATCTTCTTGCCGGTTTCGCGCGTGATCGATTCGTTCGCTTCGACGTCACTCTCGCGCTGGATCCCCTGCGGTGTCCATTCGTAGAACCACGAGAACAGCATCGCGAACGGAAACCCGATCATCGCCGCGATCACAAACCAGCGCACCACCCAGTTCGGGAAATCGAATACCGGCAACAACTGTGCCATTCCCTGCGACAGCGCCCACGCAGCGCCGATGTAGAGCGCTGCCGCGCGCAGCACGTTGCGGCGCTTGAGCTCGGCGATAAAAGACATACAGGAGCCCCATTGCCGCGCGACATGGGCGCGGCCTGCCAGTTGCGGAGCATGCCAGAAACGCGGGCCTAGGTAGGCTTGTCCGGCAGCACCTCCGGAATTTCCGGTATGTCGGTGTGAGCCCAGGAAATCCCGGAGCCCGGAAGCTGCCGCTCGCGGCCGGCAGTTCTGGGTCGTTGTCGACAGGTCAGTGGTCGGCCAATTTCCGCCTCTCACTTCTCACAACGCGATGCCGTAAAACGGCCGCTCGTGAGGTCAGGGACGCTTGAGCTCGTGCGATCGCATCACGGCAGCGCCTTGGCTTCGGTGGTGGTGGGCAGGCCGACTTTCTTGCAGAACGCGGCGAAGCGCGGGTCGTGCTGGTAACGCAGGATGAAAGGATCGTAGAGCAGGTTGGTGATGCCCGCATCGCGAGCCATCGAAGCGCGATCCAGCCAGACGAAGGTGTTGTCCGCGTCCTTGCGCAAGGCATAGACCTCGGCGATCTGGAACGAGGAGCCGCTGGCA
>JANXVS010000019.1 GCA_025351555.1 Pseudomonadota bacterium
GACCCTTGTCGGTTTCGATGTAGCCGTACGGCAACTGCTCGACCTTGACCTGCGCCCAATCGACATCGAGTTCTTCGGCGATCAGCATCGGCAAGGAAGTCTTCACGCCCTGGCCGACTTCGCAACTGCGCGCACCGATGATCACGTCGCCATTCTTTTCGATGCGCACGAACGGCCCCAGTTCCTGCGCTTCGTCGTGCGCGCCGAGATAGGGCAGATTCTGCTGCGCGCGGCCCATGCGCCAACCCACCAGCAGCGCGCCGGAAGCCGCCGCACCGACGAACAGGAAGCGCCGCCGCGTGAGCGTGGCTGTCATTTCTTCGCCTCCTGCATCAGTTCTGCTGCGCGCTTGATTGCATTGCGGATGCGCGGATAAGTTCCACAACGGCACAAATTGGAAATTTTCCCAATGTCCACATCGTTTGGGTGCGGCGTGCGCTTGAGCAGATCGACCGCGGCGAGAATCTGCCCGGCCTGGCAATAGCCGCATTGCGTCACGTCTTCTTCGATCCACGCCTGCTGCACCGGATGCAGTTCGGCGCCGGCCAGTCCTTCGATCGTGGTGATGTCATGACCGCTGGCGGCGCTGACCGGAGTGATACACGCGCGCTGCGCCTTGCCATCGATCAGCACCGTGCATGCGCCGCAGGCACCGATGCCGCAGCCAAACTTGGTGCCGGTTAGACGCAGCACATCGCGCAGATACCACAGTAGCGGCATGTCCGCATCGCCGTCGTGGAAGTAATCCTCGCCATTGATGCGCAACGGCAGGGTTTTTTCCTTCGCGCTCTGCGCGACCGGTGGAATCGGCGTGGGTTTGCTGCGGCGGATGGGTGTGTCTGGCATGACGATCTCGCGGGCGCTGGCGGTTATTCTCGCATTGCTGCGGGGTGGGGAACACCCTCGCCTCGGTTCACGCTTCTGCTCGTCATTCCCGCGCAGGCGGGGTCGCCTTCTCTTTGGTTACCTTTCTCTTGGCGAAGCAAGAGAAAGTGACCCGCTCGCCGCAGGCGAGAGGAAGCCCTGCTTTCAGACCAAAAAAACCAAGAACTGGATGCCAGCCTGCTCCGGCATGACGAATGAACTACGCGCGCGAGCGCCAGCGCCAGAACCAATACACCGGCAACCCCGCCAGCGTGATCAACACTCCCATCCCCGCATCGCGCGGATTGCTCCAGGCAGTCACCGCGACCACCCACAACACCACGACCAGAAACACCAGCGGCAGCAGCGGATACAAAGGCACCTTGAACGGCACCACTTCTGCGGCCCGCGCACGGTGATACCAGAACAGTGTGGCGATCACGGCGGCCATGCCGAGCCAATCACCGACGGTCGAGTAATTCAGCAGCTGATCGAAGGTGCCGGTCAAGGCAAGTCCGCAGGACCAGACGGCGAGCAAAGCGAGGGCGACATTCGGCGAGCGCCAGCGCGGATGCAGATAACCGGCGGAGCGGAAGAACACACCGTCGGCACCCATCACCTGGAACACGCGTGCGGCGCCGATCACGGAGATGTTGCAAAATCCCAATGTGGAAATCGCGATGCCCGCCGCGATCAGGCGCGCGCCAGGCTCACCGAGCACATGACGCATCAGGTCCGCCGCCGGCGCCTGGCTCGCCGCCAGGCCGTCGTGACCGAGCACGGCGAGATAGGCCATGTTGGCGAGCAGGTAGCACGCGGCCACGAGCAGCATGCCGAATATCAGGGCACGCGGCAGGTTGCGGTGTGGCTCGCGGATCTCGCCGGCGATGTCGTTGACGTAGTACCAACCGCCGTATGAGAACAGCACCGGCATCAACACGCCGATCAGGGCGAACGGACTCATCGGCGCCGTCGAGGCAACCGGTGGCGGCGCGCCGCGCGCGACCAGACCGACGACGATCAGTGCGCTGATCGCGATGAGCTTGAGCACGGTAAGAATGTTCTGGGTCAAGGCACCGGCGCGGATGCCGAACCAGTTGATGCCAGTGAGGAAGACGATCGCGCCCACGGCATACGGGCGCGGATCGGCTGGCGTCACCCCGATCGCGGCGCCCGCGTAGTTGACGAATACCGTCGCGACGGCGGCGATGGCGCCGGAGTGATTGACGACGAGCAGGTTCCAGCCATAGACGAAGGCCACGATCAGACCGAATGCTTCGCGCAGGTAGACGTAACCGCCACCGGCGGTGGGCCTGCGGCTTCCGAGTTCGGCGTAGCAAAGCGCACCGATCAGAGCGATCACACCGCCGATCGCCCAAGCCAGCAATTGTTCGGCACCCGACGTGGTTTGGCGCGCGATTGCGGCGGGAGTCAAGAAGATACCCGATCCGATCACGCCGCCGACGACGATCATGCTGGCGTCCCAAACGCCGAGGCGGCGGGCGTAGGTGACCAGTGCCGATGCTGCCGGAATTGCGGGTTCGGAATTCATGCGCGCACTCGCACTGGACAAGCACGGAGCATGGCGAAGTCGGCGGCTGCTGTCGAGCCTGCTGTCGAGGCTGCGCTTATAACGCGCGGTATCTGTGCCGCGCCTGCGTTTCGCCTTAGTATTGCCATCCCTGCGGGCCCGCGCAGGCAATATCATGGTCCTGCCCCGTCCGAAGGAAATTTCGTGAGTCCCAGAACGCCCGCTATGTCTGCCGTACCCTGGATCGTGCTGAAATTCGGCGGCACCAGCGTGTCTACGCGGGTACGCTGGGACAAGATCGCTGCGGTCGCGCAGGGTTGGCGCGCCCGGGGGCGCCGCGTGCTAATCGTGGTTTCGGCGCTGTCGGGCATCACCGACAAGCTCAAGGCGATTACCGCCGCGGCGGATGCAGTACAGCGGCAGGCGTTGCGCGACGAAATCCTGGCGCGCCACCAGGCGATGTTCGCCGAGCTGGGTTTGAGCGATCACGCGCCGATTCATTACTGGCTGGAACGTCTCGACGCACTGGTTGCGAATGTGCGCGCCGACGCCGCAGCACTACCGTGGCAAGCCGAAGTGCTGGCGTTTGGCGAACTGATGTCGAGCACGCTTGGCGTCGGTTATCTCGAGTCGCTCGGCTTGCCCGCGCACTGGCTCGACGCGCGCGAGCACCTGCACGCGCAGCCGCTGCCGAACCAGAATGCCTGGGGCCGCCATCTTTCCGCTTCGGTACCGACGGCACCCGATCCGGCGCTGGCCGACGCACTCGCCGCGCGCGGCGAGCTGTTCGTCACCCAGGGATTCATTGCACGCAATTCTGCCGGCGAAACGGTGATCCTTGGCCGTGGCGGTTCCGACACGTCCGCAAGTTATTTCGGCGCCCTGCTGAAAGCGGAAAAAGTGGAAATCTGGACCGACGTCGCCGGCATGTTCTCGGCGAACCCGCGCCAGGTGCCGAATGCGCGTCTGCTATCGCGGCTCGACTACGAGGAGGCGCAGGAAATCGCGACCACGGGCGCAAAAGTGCTGCATCCACGCTGCATCAATCCCGTGCGCGAGGCACGCGTGCCGCTGGCG
>JANXVS010000059.1 GCA_025351555.1 Pseudomonadota bacterium
GTCGTCAACCCTTTGGCGTGGAGAGTCTCCTATCGCCAGGCGAGTTTGTGGAAACCGTATCCAAACATGTCGATGTGATCCTACAGGAGGACCATTGGACAACGGTATGTGGCCTGGCTCGGGAAGTGGTGCCGTGGAATCGCCTCGCAGCGCCACGGCTGAGTACGGAAGGCCAGCGATTGGAACGACGCATCGGCGTGGAAGAACGCGAGTTGCAAGCATCAGCACACAGGCACCGGAGTGCGCGGCGGCGCGCAGGCACGGCGGATGCAAAGGTCGCCGTCCATTGTGCCATCGAACAGGTCGTTCCCAAGCTACTAACGCTGCCGCTAGCGGTCCTGGTGTCCGATTCCACGATCAGCCAGATTCAGGCACTGGTGGGAGCAGAGGTAGCGCACGATGCTGACCTGCTCGCATGGCGACTTAATGCGGTCCGAGATTTTTTCGCACACGGCGTTCGCATAGCGGGCTGGAAGTGCACGTTGCCCGCGCGGGTTTTTCGTCCTTTCATCGAAGTCAGCCCGTTCATGGAGGAACTCGTCGATGCCTACACAACGCTGGTGTACTTGCGCCACTGGTTCGTCGCCGAGGTGAGCGAGCATGAGGTCGATGAAGCGGCGATCAATCTGTATCTGCTGGGACTGATCCTTTTCGGGTCGGTCATCGATGAGGAGACGCTGTTTGCTCGCGGGCAAGCGCTGCACACACCGCTGCGCGGGCACGCCGTCCGGGACGCAGTCTTCATTGAATGCCAGCGAAGCGCCGACGCCAAAGCCGAGGTCGCCCAGATCCGTGGCATCTGTGCCGTACTCGCCGCACGATGTGTACGCGATGGCAACGAGTTTCGCGTTCCGTCGGCGCAGACCTTCAGTAGTTGGCTGGATCGGGTGCTACCCGCGTCCGTGCTACCCGCTGATGGTGAAGCGTCGAGCTTGACGTGCTTGCTCAGCGTCGCACGCATCGCCATGCGTTTTGAGATGCCCGGAGTTCAACGCGCTGTCGCAACCCGACAACTCCGCGCAACCGCGTTGTCGCGTGAGCGTGCGCTGGATTTACTCGATGGCGTCCCGGCAGCCGCACGCAACGATGCGCAAGCAGACTTCCAAGCACCGATCGTTCCGCGCTATCTGTCTGGTTTACCTCGCACTGCAGAGGACAACCACGACAATGTCCTCCACACCTACCGGCACCTTCGCCGGATCCTGAATCACGTTGCCGGTAGGCCAAAGACGTTTGGCGACGATCGCCCTGCGTTGCCGGCGGGAACGCTCGAACCCAAGATCAAGCGGGCGATGGCCGAAGCGTTGCGCGCGCTCGCGCAGCAGCCATCGGCAAGCTCCGTTCTAAATCTGCTAGTCGCTTACGCACTCCGATTGGTCGAGCATGGCACTCCAGAGACATCGGATCCGGCATTGGACACGATCTACGATTACGTCGTCACCATCGGTCTGCGCCTGGTGAGCGTGGCCCCTCGCCAGGAGTTCGACGCGCTCAGCGAAGGCGACTACTTGGAAATCTACGACCGGGCTGCGATTTCAAATACGGATAAGCAGCGGAGTCGAGTGCTTACGCGGCTGGCATTCTTCCATCGTTTTCTGGTTTCACACTACGGCGCCGAACCCGTCGACGAAGGCGAACTCATGCCTGAGGGCACCCGCGAAGTTTCTGTAGACGCCAATATTATTACGCCGATCGAATATCTGGCGGCCCGTACGGCGTTAATCGAATCCATCGAGTCTGCGACGGGTGAAGAAGCGCGCATCCGTTTCGCCGCCTTGATCACGCTAATTCTGATGTGGCGCGGCATGGCACGCATCGGCGAAATTGTCCTGCGCAGGTTCGCAGATCTGACTGTCGACAGTGCCGGGTGGTACCTGCGGATTTGTCCGTCGCAATTTGGGCGCCTGAAATCCTTCGCTGCCAAGCGCATCTGCGCGCTGGATGACCGTCTCGACGACACGGAGCGTGCGTGGCTGCAGCGATGGGTCACCGAGCAACGCATGTGGCTGGGCGACAGTTTTACAGCGAAACTTCCGTTGTTCCCTTCTCGCACCCTGCCGACGGAACCGATGAATCGCGCGGTGATTGCGCATGTGCTTTCCCAGGCGCTGCATTGGGCGACGGGGGACCCCAATGCCCGCCCACACTGGCTGCGCCATGGCGGCGCATCGCTTACCCTACTCTTCTGCTCGGCCAGCGAAGCGATGATCGCCGCGATACCACAATCGCAA
>JANXVS010000085.1 GCA_025351555.1 Pseudomonadota bacterium
GCCTGCGCATTCGCGGGCCGTCGATTGCCATCATGCCAGTGGCAAGGCGGTTTTCGCGACGGGCGTTCGGCAAGGAGTTGTCGCCGCGCTGACGACCAGGCTGCCCTTCAATTGATGCGGCGAGGCGTGATCGATTTTCACTTCGGCCAGCGAGCCGATTTCCAGCGGGACGGGGGAGGTGAAGACGACCGTCTTCCAATGGCGGTCGCGGCCGTGATAACGGTGCTGCCCTGCCGGCACCGGTTCGCCGCGCTCATCGCGGCCGTCCACCAGCACTTCCGCCGTGGTGCCCATGAAGGCTTGCATCCGCTCGGCCTGAATGCCGGCCTGCAAGTCAAAGAGGCGCATGAGGCGCGCTTTCGCGACGGCATTTGCAACCGGTTGCATTTCCGCGGCGACGGTTCCGGGCCGGGCGGAATAGAGGAATGAAAAAAGGAAATCGAAGCGGGCGTCCTCGATGAGTTGCAGCGACTCGGCGAATTCTTCCTCCGTCTCGCCGGGAAAGGCGACGATGAGGTCGGACGAGATGGACAGGTTGGGAATTTTCTTGCGGGCCATCGCGACCTTGTCGAGAAACCAGGCCCGCGTGTAGCCGCGTTTCATGGCCTTGAGCACGCGGTCGGAACCCGATTGCACCGGCAGATGCAGGTAATTGGCGAGCTTGGGCACGTTCGCGTAGGCCTCAATCAGCGAGTCGGAAAATTCCAGCGGATGCGAAGTCATGAAGCGGATGCGGCCGATACCGTCGAGCTGGTCGATGGCGTGGATCAATACGCCAAGATCAACGATGGCACCATCGTGGGTCGGCCCGCGCCAGGCATTGACGTTCTGCCCGAGCAGGGTGATTTCGCGCACACCCTGATCGGCGAGCGCGGCAATTTCGGCGATCACATCGTCGAACGGGCGGCTGATTTCCTCGCCGCGCGTGTACGGCACCACGCAGTACGAACAATATTTTGAGCAACCTTCCATGATCGACACGAACGCGGCCGGGCCTTCCTTGCGCGGTTCGGGCAGGTGATCGAACTTTTCGATTTCCGGGAAGGAAATATCCACTTGTGGGCGTTGTGTAGAACGCCGCATTTCGATCATCTGCGGCAAGCGGTGCAGCGTCTGCGGGCCGAACACCAGGTCGACGTAGGGCGCACGCTTTACGATCGCGGCGCCTTCTTGGCTGGCGACGCAGCCGCCAACGCCTATCACGAGGGCGGGCTTGGCCTGTTTCAATTCCTTCCAGCGGCCGAGTTGGCTGAATACCTTTTCCTGCGCCTTCTCGCGGATCGAGCAGGTATTGATCAGAATGACGTCAGCGTCGGCTTCGTTCGTGGTCAGTTCCAGCCCATGCGAGGCCGCCAGCACGTCGGCCATCTTGGACGAGTCGTACTCGTTCATCTGGCAACCGTGGGTCTTGATGTAGAGCTTGCCGGACATGGATGGAATCTTTCCGCTCTGAGGCGTTCTAAACGCCGGTCATTGTACGGGCCAAACCCGGGGTCACGCCATGCCGGAACCCCGGATTACTGTAACAATTACTGCACCGGCACTTGGCAAAACCCGATTCCTGTCAGAAACTTGCCTTTCCAAGCTGCTCTGAATGATGAAGTTGCCATCATCCCAATCGATTATTTTTCGCCTCTTGCTGCCGTGCGGCGCGTTGCTGTGTGCGCTGCTTGCGCCGCTGCACGCGTTCGCCGGCGCCGTTTACAAGTGCGACGGCGCAAACGGGCAGATCGCGTTCACCAACAAGCCCAACACATTTTCCCATTGTAAAAAAGTAGCCGATTACGTCGATCCGCCCGCTGCCGCGAAAGCCGTCGCCATCAAAGGGCCGCATAGCGACTACCGTTCCGAACCGGCTGGCGCGAACGCCACCGCAGAAACGGCGGACCCGGCGCCAGCGCCGACCGCCGACACTGCTGCCGTGCCTGCAGACAAGAAAGCGGAAGTGCGCCGCGGCGCGGTATACAAAGTCGCAAAAACCAACGGCATCACCGAATACACCAATATCCGTCCGCACGGCGGCGCGTATCAGATATTGTTCACCTACATGTCAACGTGTTTTGCCTGCAATGTGCATTCGACCGTCGACTGGCGCAACACGCCCTTGCAGGTAAACGCCTATCGCGACGAAATTGCTGCCGCGTCGGCGCAGTCTGGCGTCGATCCATCATTGCTGCGGGCGATCATTCATGCCGAATCGGCGTTCAACCCGAATGCCGTGTCGATCAAGGGAGCGCAGGGGCTGATGCAGCTGATGCCGGGAACAGCGTCGGATCTGGGTGTGGATAATCCCTTTGACGCCAGCCAGAACATCCGTGGCGGTGCGCAATATCTGGCCGACTTGCTCAAGCAGTTCAACGGCGATGAACGCTTGGCCGCTGCCGCTTACGATGCCGGCGCGAAAAATGTGCAGAAGTACAAAGGTGTACCGCCGTTCGACGAAACCCAGGTTTACGTGGAACGCGTTGCCACTCTAAGGCAGCGTTATCACGAAGCCAGCCCGCTGCCGGTTGTCGCGGCCGTTCCGATGGCAGTGCCGAGTTCCTGATTGGTGTTCGCACCGACGACGCGGTTGCGGCCTTCGGCCTTGGCCTGGTAGAGCGCTTCGTCGGCGCGGCGCTCCAGATCGGCGAAACCGCTATCCTGCGCTGACATCTGCGCGACACCGATGCTGATCGTGGTACGCAGCCCCGGAGGCAGGTCTTCCGGCGCCAGCGCCTCGACACGCTTGCGCAGACGTTCGGCGACCTCGGCCGCATCGTCGATTGTGCTGCGCGGCAGGACAGCAAGGAATTCCTCACCACCGGTGCGGCCGAGCAGATCGCCGTCGCGCAGCGCCTCCTGGCAAGCGTGCGCGATATGCTGCAGCACGCGATCGCCGGCAGCGTGACCAAAGCTGTCGTTGATGTTCTTGAATCGGTCGATGTCCAGCGCCAGCACAGCGAGGGGTTCATGCTGCGCGCGCGCGTGGCGCATGGCGGCGCCGGTGAAGTGCTCGACGCCACGCCGATTGGCCACGCCGGTCAGTGAATCGATCGAAGCCATGCGCTTCCAGCTGCGTACCTTGACCAGTTGACGAATCACCAGCAGCGCCAGCAGACCCAGCAGGATCGCCAGCAGACCCATGGCCGTCTGTTGCCAGCGACGCACGACCTGCAACGCCTCTACCTGACGATCCTTGAGCGTCTGTTCGGTTTTCAGGCGGGTGTTTTCCATGTTGCTGCGGTCAGTATCGAATTGCTCGCGCAGCATCTGCGCCTGCTGATCGACGCGTTGGCGCGTGACTTGCTCGTGCAGATCCAGATAGCGCTTGTACTCGGCCAGTGCCGGCACCGGCTGGCCGCTGGCTTCCAGGCTTTGCGCCTTGGCTTGGTGCAACCGTTCCTGATAGCGCTGGTTGCCGCTGGCATCGAACGCGGTCTCAGCGTGGTTGAACTCGTCCAGTGCCTGGTGGTGTTGGCCAAGTCCGGCCAACGCACGACCGCGCTCGTACGCGATCATGCCGACATTGGAGGCATCGCCGGCGACGGCGAAATCCGCTTCCGCGCTCTGCAGAGCAGCCTGTGCCTCCGGGTAACGTTTCAGGTCGACAAGCACCGAGGCGATGGCTAGATTTGCCGAACCCGTGTTCTGGTGGTCGCCGGTAGCCGTCGCCAGCTCAAGCGCGTGCTGCTGGGTGACGAGTGCAGTGGCGTAATGACCGGATTCATCGTCAACGAAACCGAGCTGCAGCGTGCTGCTGAACAGGGATTCGTGATCGCCGACGCGCTGCTCGTGCTCGATGCTCTGGTCCAGGTACTCGCGCGCCTTGTCCGGGTAGCCCAAGCGCCGGTACGCAATGCCGATTTCCTGCAAGGTCTGGCCGGCGGCTTCCGATAATTCGTTCTGGGTGAAGATCCGTTGCGCTTCGAGCAGATCCGCCAGCGCCTTGCCGTGGATGCCGAGATAGGAATAGACGCCGCCACGTAACTCCAGCCCCAGAGCGAGCATGGCTTCGTCATTGCTCTCGCGTGCCAGATCGATGCCGTGATTGATATCGCCCAGGGCGTCTCGCGAAGTGCTCAGGCTTGACTGGTAACCACTGCGGCAATAGTAAAAGCGTATGGCCGCTGCTGTGTCCTTGGCTTGAAGGGCTTCAGCGAGTTTGGTGTCGGCGAAGGCGAAGCCCTCCTTGACGGCGTTGACGAAACCGAGCCCACAGCGTTGGCTATCGAGCAGGCGCAGACGGTGGGCGTCGCCAGGCGGCAGCAGCTGTTGCAGTTGCACGAGAATCTTCAGCTGGCGGGGTGTATCCAGCTCGCTCAGATCGCCCATATCCAGGCGCTTGAACAGGGCGTCGAATGCCGTTTCCGAGGGTATAGGTGCCGAGGGTATGGATGCCGTTTCGGACACGGGCGGCGAACTCGCTGCTGCGTCAGCGACGAGGCCGATACCCACCGCCGCGCAAACCAACAGGTGCGACAGCCACTTGATCCGATGCCAGTGCATATTCCCTCACTGCAACTGGATTTGAGTTTAACCTAACCGCCAACTTGTCGCTGCGGCCGCTCCTGCAGGATGGCATCGAGCTTGAAAGGCACGGCATCGTGTTGTCCGGAAATCTCGACCTTGGTGCCCGGTGCCAGGCTCGCTTCGCGGTTGCGCAATTCCAGCTGGTTGACGATCGCCTCACCGTCGAGGCTGAGCAGAATATCGCCGGAACGCAGGCCCGCCAGCGCTGCAGGCCCTTTGTCGTATACGCCGACGATGGCGACGCCGTGCATGGCGCTAGGGTTTTGTAGAGACGCTACATCGGCGTACTCGGCGCCGAGCCAGCCGCGGATCACGCGGCCGTGGGCAACGATCTGGTCGAGCACGGCCTTGGCGGTGCCGACCGGTATGGCAAAGCCGATGCCGATATTGCCGCCGGATGGCGAATAGATGTCGGAGTTCACACCGACCAGTTCGCCATAGGCATTGACCAGCGCACCGCCGGAATTGCCCTGATTGATCGCGGCGTCGGTTTGTATAAAATCTTCATAAGTGGACAAATTCAATTGTCGCCCGAGCGCGCTGACGATGCCCATCGTCACCGTACGGCCGAGGCCGAACGGGTTGCCGATCGCGAGCACCACGTCGCCGACATTGAGCGGCGCCTTGTCCGCGATCGCTATGCTGGGCAGATTTTCCGCATCGATCTTGAGCACGGCGAGGTCGGTTTCCGCGTCGGTGCCGATCACGCGTGCGCGGGTGATGCGGCCGTCGTACAGCACGACCTGGATTTCCTCGGCGCCCTGGATGACATGGTTGTTGGTGACAACATAGCCGTCGGCGCTGACGATCACACCCGAGCCGAGGCTTTGCTGACGCTGTTTCATCGGCGGCCCGATCGCGATGCCCGGGAACATGCGTTGCAACACCGGATTGGACGGCACCAGCAACTGACGCGTACTGACTACCTTGTTGGCGTAGATGTTGACGACCGCCGGCGCCGCGCGCGCGACGGCACTCGCGTAGGAAACGGTGATGGCGTCGGCAGGGCGCTCGGATTCCAGCACGGACAATGCCGAGGCGTGATCGGGCGCACTTTGCGCAACCGAGGCGCGGTCGCCCGTCGTTTCCATGCCTGGCGCCGATTGCGTGCCCGGCGCAACGGCCGGAGCGAAAACGTGACGCACGCGCTCGGCGAGCGGTGGCGAAATTACGCTGACGACGAAGGCTGCGGCCAGTCCAAAAATGGCGAACTGGAGGATGAAAATACTGATTCGATAAACTTTCTTCATACGCTACTTGCACTACAGGCTTCGAGGAAGGATGGGCCCGGCAGCCTGATCCGGCAGTACGATCCGGGTTCGTATGACTTTCATTGTCTGTGGCGGTGGGGTTCGTTAAACTAACATGATTTTTGGGGGTTCCTCATCACCCCCTACCCCGAACTACTGTTGGATTTGGTGGAGTGCCAGATGGCGAATGATGTTGTGGATCACGGGCGTCGCAGGTTTCTAACGGCGACGACGGCAGTTGTCGGCGGTGCTGGCGCCCTGTGCGCGGCGATACCGTTCGTCAAATCGTGGGAGCCGAGCGCGCGTGCGAAGAACGCCGGTGCGCCGGTGCTGGCTGATATCAGCAAGGTCGAATCCGGACAGCGGTTGACGATCGCCTGGCGCGGTCAGCCGGTATGGCTGATCAACCGCACGCCGGCACTCCTGGCCACGCTGCCCCAGGTGGACAGCCGCCTGAAGGATCCGAAATCCGAGAACGTTGATCAGCAGCCGGCGTATGCGCAGAATCCGACGCGCTCGATCAAGCCCGAGTGGCTCGTCGTGATCGGCATCTGCACGCATCTGGGCTGCTCGCCGGATTTCGTGCCGGACATCAAGCCCGAGCCGTTTGATCCGGAATGGAAGGGCGGTTTTTTCTGCCCTTGCCACAAATCGCGCTACGACATCGCCGGTCGCGTCTTTCAGGGCGTGCCGGCACCGGCCAATCTGGTGGTGCCGCCTTACAAGTTCATTGACGACAAGCACATCATGATTGGTGTCAATCCGGAAGGAGCCGCGTGATGGCGAACGTTTTTACAGCGATCGGCGATTGGGTCAACGAGCGCGCGCCGAACATGATGCCGATGTACCGCAAGCACATGAGCGAGTACTACGCGCCGAAGAATTTCAACTTCTGGTACTACTTCGGCTCGCTCGCGATCGTTGTGCTGGTCAACCAGATTCTCACCGGCATCTTCC
>JANXVS010000086.1 GCA_025351555.1 Pseudomonadota bacterium
TTCATCGAATACGGCAAGCGCTTGATGTCGAAGCGCGCGCCGAGCTTGGCGAGACTGGCAAAAGTGTAGCGTTTGCCGGCGACTTCAAGCGTATCGCGGGTGGCGAAGGAATCGGTCATGGGGAAGCTCCTTGCGTATTGACATGGATGACTGCACCGCGGAGGTCGCAAGTGGCGGCAGCGAGTTCGTTATTATTGCGCAATGCGACGGATGCGTCAGCTTCCATCCAGCGTACACCGCGCCAACAACCCGCGCGCCAACATCGCGTATTGACGGCGGCGGAATAAGAGGCGCAACTGGCTGCCTTCCAGTTGACGCCAAAGCACGGCAGCGCGGACCGCAGCCAGCAGCAGGGCGCGGATCTGGTTCACTTGCGCGGGTTGGCTCAAGAAATTCGCGTTGCCCTCGACGATGACGCGCGGTTTCAGGCGCGACAAGGTATCGGTATACAGAAGCGCAAGCTGTGCGGCCAGATCGATATGACCAGCTTCGGCCTGCGCGGCGAGCCCGGACATGCCCTGGATCTGCTCGCGCAGTTTTTTCAGCGTATCGGGCTTGTTTGCCAGAGAGCGCTCCAGACGCATCACCGCAACCGCCATGCGCGTCAGCACGACGTCGCGTTTGCCGTGTTCATCGAGCTGGGCGATCAAGGTTTCCAGACCCAGGCGAAGATTGCCGACGCCAGCGTAGACCTCAGCCGGACTATCGGCGTCGATGCGGAACACGCTGGCCAGACTTTGCCGCATGGCTGGCGCATCGCAGCCGCCACGCAGGGCTATGGCACGCACAAGAGCCAAGGCTTGGAACAGACCGGCGAGAGCAATGACACGGCCTTCTCTCACGCCGTCACCATGCCGCCAAACGGCGCATCGGTGACATCGATAACGCCGCCGCCGAGGCATTCCTCATCGCGATAAAACACCAAAGATTGGCCCGGAGTAACTGCGCGCTGCGAAGTATCGAATTCCACAATGCAGCCATTGTCGCAAATCCGCACGCTGCACGCTTGATCGACCTGACGATAGCGGGTCTTGGCGGTGCAGCGAAATTCCGCCGCAGGCGCCGCTGCAGCAACCCAGCTGAGCTGGCTCGCGCGCAGGCGCGAGGAGCGCAGCCAATGGGTTTCGTTGCCCTGGGCCACGTACAGCACATTCGTGGCGACATTCTTGCCGACCACGTACCACGGCTCGTTGTTGGCGTCAGCGCGGCCACCAATGCCCAGCCCATTGCGCTGGCCGAGGGTGTAGTACATCACGCCATCGTGTTCGCCGATCAGTTTGCCTTCCGGCGTGTGCATCTGGCCTTTGCGCGCGGGAATGTACTGGCCCAGGAATTCGCGGAAATCGCGTTCGCCGATAAAACAGATACCGGTCGAATCCTTCTTGTCGTGCGTCGCCAGCTTCGCTTCACGCGCGAGGCGGCGCACCTCGGGTTTTGGCAATTCGCCAACCGGAAACAAGGTTGCAGAAAGTTGCTCCTGACCGAGCGTGTATAAAAAATAACTTTGATCCTTGTTGCCATCGTGGCCGCGCAGCAGGCGATAGTGGCCATCGATGTTATCCGTGCGGGCATAGTGGCCGGTGGCGATCTTGTCCGCGCCGAGCGCGCGGGCGTGATCGAGAAAGGTCTTGAACTTGATCTCGCGATTGCACAGCACATCCGGGTTCGGCGTGCGTCCGGCCCGGTATTCGTCGAGAAAATGGGCAAAAACCCGATCCCAGTACTCAGCGGCGAAGTTGCGCGCGTGGAACGGGATACCAAGCATCGCGCAGACGCGCACGGCGTCGGCGCGATCACGGTCGGCGCGGCAGTCGCCGAAGCGTTCGTCTTCTTCCCAGTTCTGCATAAACATGCCAGCAACATCGTTACCGGTCTGCTTGAGCAGCAAGGCGGCGACGGAGGAGTCGACGCCGCCGGAGACGCCAACCATGATCTGCGGCGCCGCGCTCATCGCGTACCCGTGTCGGCCAGCAGCGATACCACCGCATCCAGCGACAATCGCTTGCCGGCCACCCAATCGTCCACGCAGCGCAGCACCATCGGGCTGCGCAGGCGCGCGCGTTCAGCTGCGATTTCGTCGCGTGTGAGCCAAAGCGCACGCACGATGCCCGCGTCCAGGTCACGCTGTGGATCGTGCCGGAGGAGCTTGGCGGCGAAGGTGAACCGCAGGAAGTGACTGTCATTGTCCAGATTTACCCATTGATAGACGCCGACCAGATCGGTCAATTCGATGTCCCAGCCGGTTTCCTCCAGGGTTTCGCGCCGCGCGGCCTGTATCAGTGACTCGTTCGGCTCCAGATGGCCTGCCGGCTGGTTCAGCACCAGTTCGCCGCGCACGACTTCTTCGACCAGCAGAAATCTGCCGTCGCGTGCGACGATGCTGGCTACGGTCACGTCCGGTCGCCATATGGCCTGAGTATCGGGATTGGTGAATGTGGTCCGGTTCATGCTTGATGAATGGTACACGAGGCTCCATGTTGGTGGCGTCGAATGACCGGCAGCGCTGCCACTGAGCGTTATAATCAAAGCAGCATTCAGCAAGGTGTGATCAGTCCACGTATGTCCAAGCATTCCGAACGCCAATCCGAGCATCAACATGGCCTCGTCGTTGAGGAAGCACGGCCGCAAGTGCAGCGCCCGCCGCTGTATCAGGTTGTTCTGCTCAACGATGACTTTACGCCGATGGACTTCGTCATCGTGGTGTTGGAGACTTTCTTCAACATGACCCGCGAACTGGCCACCCAGGTGATGTTGCACGTACATACGCGTGGCAAGGGTGTGTGCGGCGTGTTCACACGCGAAGTGGCCGAGACCAAGGTCACCCAGGTCAACGAATTTTCACGCTCCCATCAGCATCCTTTGTTGTGTACTCTGGAAAAAACGTAGGGGAACCCCATTTAGAAGTGCAGCCAAGGACGGGTGCTTTTTGACTCTCGCAATCAGGGATGATCGCACAAGTAGATTCATCATCTACAACACAGGCAAGACACAGGGCCAAACCCAATGTTCAGTAAAGATCTCGAGCTCACGATCGGCCAGTGCTACAAGGACGCGCGCGAGCAGCGCCATGAGTTCATGACGGTCGAGCACCTGCTGCTCGCGCTGCTGGAAAATCCTTCTGCGGCCGCGGTGCTGCGCGCCTGTAGCGCCGACACTGGCAAGCTCGGCAAGGACCTCAAGGCGATCATCCTGGAAACCGTGCCGGTGCTGCCGGTCAGCGATGAACGCGATACCCAGCCGACGCTCGGCTTCCAGCGCGTGCTGCAGCGCGCCGTGTATCACGTGCAATCTTCCGGCCGCAAGGAAGTGACTGGCGCCAACGTGCTGGTCGCAATCTTCGGCGAGAAGGATTCGCACGCCGTCTACTTTTTGAATCAGCAGGAAGTCAACCGGCTCGACGTCGTGAATTACATTTCCCACGGCGTCGCCAAGATCGGCCAGGATCCACTGAGCCAGCAGCCGAATGCCGAATCAGGCAAGGAAGGCGAGGGCGGCGATGAACCACGCGGCAATCCGCTGACCGAGTTTGCCAGCAACCTCAATGAACTGGCGCGTCAGGGCAAGATCGACCCGCTGATCGGTCGCATCGAGGAAATCGAGCGCACCATCCAGGTGCTGTGTCGCCGGCGCAAGAACAATCCATTGTACGTCGGCGAAGCCGGTGTCGGCAAGACCGCGCTGGCCGAAGGGCTGGCCAAGCGCATCGTCGAAGGCGAAGTGCCCGACGTGCTCAAGGAGTGCACGATCTATGCGCTCGACATGGGCGCGCTGGTTGCCGGCACAAAATATCGCGGTGATTTCGAGAAACGCCTGAAAGCCGTGATCAGCCAGCTCAAGAAAGAGCCCAACGCCATCCTGTTCATCGATGAAATCCACACCATCATCGGCGCGGGTTCCGCGTCGGGCGGGACGATGGATGCGTCGAATCTGATCAAGCCCGTGCTCGCCAATGGCGAACTTCGTTGCATTGGCTCGACCACGTTCCAGGAATTCCGCGGCGTGTTCGAGAAGGACCGCGCGCTGGCGCGACGCTTCCAGAAAATTGACGTGGTCGAGCCGACCATCGCCGAGAGCATTGAAATCCTCAAGGGTCTCAAGTCGCGCTTTGAGGAACATCACAAGGTGCAATACACCAACGATGCGCTGAAGGCAGCGGTCGATCTGTCGGTCAAGCATATCGGTGATCGACTGTTGCCGGACAAGGCCATCGATGTGATCGACGAAGCCGGCGCGCGTCAGCGTCTTTTGCCGGAAAAAGACCGCAAGACGATTGTTGATGTACCTGAGATCGAATATATCGTCGCGCGCATGGCGCGCATTCCACCGAAGCAGGTGTCGGCGTCCGATCGCGACGTGCTGCGGAATCCGGATCGCAATCTGAAGATGGTCGTGTTCGGCCAGGACAAGGCGATCGAGGCGCTTGCCGCGTCGATCAAGATGGCGCGCTCGGGCCTGGGTGACGCGCAAAAGCCGATCGGCAGTTTCCTGCTGGCCGGCCCGACCGGTGTCGGCAAGACCGAAGTGACGCGGCAACTCGCGATGCAGCTAGGTATCGAGCTCGTGCGCTTCGACATGTCCGAATACATGGAAGGCCATTCG
>JANXVS010000140.1 GCA_025351555.1 Pseudomonadota bacterium
GACCCACCCCTGGGGCCTGAAATGCAACCGCATCGAGATCAAGGATATCCAGCCGCCGAAGGATTTGATCGATTCGATGGCGCGACAGATGAAGGCCGAGCGCGAGAAGCGCGCGAACATTCTGGAGGCCGAAGGATTCCGCCAGGCGGCGATTCTCAAGGCCGAAGGCGAGAAGCAGGCGACGATCCTCTCCGCGGAGGGTCAGCGCGAGGCGGCCTATCGTGCTGCCGAGGCGCGCGAGCGTTCGGCCGAAGCGGAAGCCAAAGCGACCACGATGGTGTCCGAAGCGATCGAGAAGGGCGACATCAACGCGATCAATTATTTCGTCGCGATCAAATACGTCGATGCGCTCAAGGCCATGGTCGGTGCGCCAAACCAGAAAATCATGTTGTTGCCGATGGAAGCGACCGGCATCCTCGGTTCGCTGGCCGGCATCGCCGAGTTGGCGCGGTCGAGCCTGGAGCAGCAGCAGGCGACGAAGGCCGCGGCGAAGGCATAACAGCCCTCTCCCGCAAGCGGGAGAGGGGATGATGCAAACTTTGTGGAAATGTGAATATGTTGACAAATCTCTCCGCACACTACGGCTGGTGGCTGCTGGCCCTGATCCTGATTGGCGCCGAACTGATGGTGCCGGGCTTCTTCATGCTCTGGATCGGCATTGCTGCGGCGGCGATGGGCGTGATCCTGCTGCTCCTGCCGGAGTTGTCGTTCCTCCCCCAGACCGTGGCCTTCGCACTGCTGGCGCTGATCAGCTGCTACTGCTACTGGCGATTCGTGCGCCGCATCAGCGGCGGCCCGAGCGATCAGCCCCTGCTCAACCGCCGCGGTGAACAGTTGATTGGTCGCCGCTTCGTACTGGACAGCGCGATCGTCAACGGCCAGGGCAAGGCACGCGTGGGCGATTCACTGTGGCTGGTCGACGGGCCGGAGTTGCCCGCTGGCACGGCGATTGAAGTGATCGCGGTGGATGGCTCGACGTTAAAGGTGCGCGCCGCGGTTTAGCTCCCTCTGCGGCGCTTGGTTTCGGCTTGCCCAGCGGCGATAATGCGCGCCCACGATCGCGAATTCTCGCCATGACCCAGCAGACTATCCTCAACGCCACCCATCGCGCGCTTGGCGCGAAGATGGTCGATTTCGGTGGCTGGGACATGCCGCTGAACTACGGTTCGCAGATCGAGGAGCATCACGTCGTGCGCCGCGATGCCGGCATGTTTGACGTGTCGCATATGACCGTGGTCGATCTGCACGGTGCCAAGGTGCGTGCGTTCCTGCGTCACCTGTTAGCCAACAGCATCGACAAGCTCAAGGTCTCCGGCAAGGCGTTGTATTCCTGCATGCTCAACGAGCAGGGCGGAGTGATCGACGACCTGATCGTCTATTTCCTGAGCGAGGATTTCTTCCGCGTCGTAGTCAACGCCGCGACGCATGACAAAGACCTGACGTGGATCGAAAAGCAGGCCAAGGCGTTCGATATCAAGGTCACCGACCGCGCCGATCTTTCGATGATCGCGGTGCAAGGCCCGAACGCGCGTGCCAAGGTGCAGTCGCTGCTTAGTCCGGCGACGCGCGAGAAGGCGGCCAAGATCGGCAAATTCGTCGCTTGTGAAGGCGATGGATTGTTTATCGCCCGCACCGGCTATACCGGTGAAGACGGCTACGAGATCATCGTGCCCGAAGCGCAGGCGGTGGATCTGTGGAACCAGCTGATAGGCGCCGGCGTCGCGCCGGCTGGTTTGGGCGCGCGCGACACGCTGCGTCTGGAAGCCGGCATGAATCTGTATGGCCAGGATATGGACGAAACGATCACGCCGTGGGAAGCCGGTCTGGCCTGGACGGTGGCGCTGGACGAAGGTCGCGACTTTATCGGCCGCGCCGCGCTGGAAAAGCAGAAGGCCGCTGGCGTCCCGCGCGTGATGGTCGGCTTGGTGATGGACGAGAAAGGCGTGTTGCGCCACGGCCAGCGCGTGGTCACCGCGCATGGCGATGGCGAAATCCTGTCCGGCACGTTCTCGCCGACCTTGGGCAAGGCGATCGCGTTCGCACGCGTGCCCGCCGGCACGGCGGACACGGCCGAGGTCGATATCCGCGGCAAGCTGGTACCGGTGCGGGTCGTCAAGTATCCGTTTGTAAGAGATGGCAAGGCGTGCGACGGTGTGTAGCGTTTGCATGCGCTTGCTTGCGTGTAGAATTAACTCCGCGTCGATCGAAATCCAGGAATCAAGACCATGAACGAAATCCCCGGCGATCTGAAATTCTTGAAGTCCCACGAATGGGCACGGGTCGAGGACAACGGCACCGTCACCGTGGGTATTTCCGACCATGCACAAGGTCTGCTTGGCGACTTGGTGTATGTCGAACTGCCCAGCGTTGGCGACGACGTGCAGGCCGGCAACGCCTGTGCGGTGGTCGAGTCGGTCAAGGCGGCATCGGACGTTTATGCGCCCATCACCGGCAAGGTGATATCGGTCAACAGTGCGCTAGCCGACAAGCCCGAGACGATCAACGAAGACGCTTACGGCGAAG
>JANXVS010000141.1 GCA_025351555.1 Pseudomonadota bacterium
TCAGTAGTGTCCGGACGTTAAATGAATAAATTCAGCTGGTTAGAAAAATCGCCGTCATCTTGTTCCGCATTGATCGTGGAGAGCAGGCTATTTAAAGGGGTTTTCTCAAACATGGTTAGGCTCAAGATCTGTAACATTTCGTAGAGACTGGCGGAAATGTTCAACCGTTTTTTGATGATCGCGACCAAGACATACACCGAGACGGCGATCCAGATTTGTGTTTTCACCGCATTCTCTGAAGTGCCGTAAAACTGCTTGATACGAAGATGCTGTTTTATCCATTTGAAAAAAAGTTCGACCTGCCAGCGGCATCGATACAGATCGGTGATCGTCAGTGCCGGAAGTGCGAAGTTGTTGGTCAGGAAGATCAGTCGCTTGCCGGTCTTCGGATCCTTGAAGCGAATGCGCCGCAGCGGAGGCTCGAAGCCTTTGAGCGAATAAAAACCTGTGAGCACGATTGTCTGATCGCAGATCAGGCCCGTGGTGCGATCCACAGGGTGGGAATAGCGACGATTGGCTTTGAGGTTCGATTTCCCGCGAGTGACAAAAAAGCTGCCGGCCTCGTGGAAGCGAAACAGCCGCGCGAAATCCAAAAAGCCTCGATCCACGATGTAGAACGCGCCGGGCTCGGGCAGCAATTGATCGAGGACGTTGACCTCGTGCATCTTGCCGTCGCTGATGTGAATAAACGTCGGAATATTGCCGCGCAAGTCCAACAGCGTGTGCAGTTTCACTGCTGCCTTGGTGCTGCGAAAGGGTGCCCACGGAAAGACCGACAAACACAAGTCGATGGTTGTGGTGTCCAACGCATAGACCGTTTCTTTCAGGTCCACGCCGAAAGACTCGTTGACGTAGAGTTTGCGAGCCATGCCGATCAAGCGTTGCGCGAAGTCGGCATAGATGCGCCAATCGCGCACTTCGTTCGCATCCGCCAGCGTGCTGCGGGAAATGCGACTGCGAATACCCATGTGATAAAGCTTGTCGTGCTGTGCGCGCAGACACGCCTCGATATCGCGCAAACTTTCGCGGTAGGTTAGCTGTGCAAACGCCAGACACAGAAATTGTTCCAGGCACGTGAAATTCTTGACTTTGTGCTCGCCCGAATAAAGTGCCACACAGCGGCGAAAGGTGGTGAGCGGCAAATACTCGGTCAACTGTGCAAAAACCAGCTTGCCTGCGTGCATGAGCGATACCCGCGAAAATGGTCTTCGCAGGGTCGCACGGTACCTTTTTGAAGTTGAAATCGAGACCAGAATAAAACATGCTTTATGCCAAAATGTTCAATGGGTTACACGAATGTATCAGCTCAACGTCCGGACACTACTGATATTTTATCAGTAGTGTCCCAACGTTTTCTAATGAACGACTCGTAAATCAAGGAACGGAAAGCCATTTTTCATGATTTTGCCTGTCACCGACTTGAACTGTAGATGCAAGGTTTGCGAGCCTGCGATGGAATCCATCGGGGGAGCAGCGGATGTACGTTGGCAAGTTGGTATTTGCGCAAGTCATGGAGCATCTGCCGCTCCACAGCTTTCGAAGAATCGTCACCCGCTATTGTGGCGAACGGAAGGTGAAATCGTTCTCGTGCCTGGATCAGTTCCTGAGCATGGCGTTCGCGCAGCTGACTTTTCGGGAGAGCCTGCGCGACATCGAAGCGTGTTTGCGCGCGCAGCGCTCCAAGCTTTATCACCTCGGGATTCGCTCGACGGTGGCGCGCAATACGCTGGCCAACGCGAACGCCGTGCGCGACTGGCGTATCTATGCCGACTTCGCGCAGAGCCTGATCACCATCGCCCGGCCGCTGTATGTCGACGAACCCTTCGGGGTCGAGTTGAAGGAGTCGGTCTACGCTCTGGATACGACGACCATCGATCTGTGTCTGTCGGTATTTCCGTGGGCACCATTCCGCTCGACCAAAGCGGCGGTCAAACTGCACACGCTGCTCGATCTGCGCGGCAACATCCCTACTTTCATCCATATCAGCGACGGCAAGATGCACGAGGTCAACATCCTCGATCAGTTGCTGCCGGAGCCTGGTGCGTTCTACATCATGGACCGGGGCTTCCTCGACTTCGAACGCCTCTACCGTTTCCACGAGGCCGGCAGCTTCTTCGTGACCCGCGGCAAGGCCAATCTCAAAGTCCAGCGCAGGTATTCGCATCCTGTCGATCGCGCCACCGGATTGATCTGCGATCAGACCGTGTTGCTCACGGGCTTCTACTCGCGCAAAGGCTTCCAAGCGCCGCTGCGTCGCATTCGCTTCAAGGACCCCGAGACCGAGAAGACACTGATCTTCTTGACGAACAACTTCACCTTGCCGGCGCTCACGATCACCGAACTTTACCGGTGCCGTTGGCAGGTCGAACTGTTCTTCAAATGGATAAAGCAGCATTTGCGGATCAAAGCCTTCTTCGGTACTTCAGAGAACGCGGTCAAATCGCAACTGTGGATCGCCGTCTCGGTTTACGTCCTGGTCGCCATCGTCAAGAAGCGGCTGAAACTCTCTGCCAGCCTTTACGAAATCCTACAGATCTTGAGTCTCACCATGTTTGAACGAATCCCGTTGGATCAACTATTTGCGCAGGTCATAGCCGACGACATCGACCACTCCTCCGCTAACCAGCTGTTCCTGTTCAAATAACGTTGGGACACTACTGGTTCGGATTGATAAATGAATGGCGCAACAAACGGCCGATATGCGGCTCGCACGATACTGTCCGTATCGTACTTTTCACGCTGGCTGGATTTGGCACGACGCTTAAGCGTCTCCGACCATTTGATCGAATCAGCGAACTCGTCGCTTCCGATTGCATGTGAGTCGACGGTAGCAAGCATCAATCGTGCCTTCGCGCCCAACGTTGTAGCGTCGAAGTCGTACAGCCATTCGTCGCGATTCGTTGAGACGCCCAACGAAAACAACTTAAAGATCGCCTTCTCCTGCGCCGGCTTTTTCGCCGCCTTCGCCACTTTTGTCGCCACCGGAATCAACGAATCAAAATCATTGTCCGTCAGATTCAACCAATTGTGCTTCACATCCGGCGTAATCTCTGCCCGCGACAGTTCACTAACCCAACTTGAGCAGTTGGGAGCACGTTGAAGCGATTTT
>JANXVS010000159.1 GCA_025351555.1 Pseudomonadota bacterium
CGATCATGGCTGATCCGATCATGGATGATCGCATTAGCTTGCTCGCAGTCCGGCCGCTGCGAACTTGATCAGATGTTCGGAGGATAGGTCGCGATGCTGTTGTTCGGTGACGCCGCGCCGCTTGATCATGCCGAAATCGGCCATGGCATAGGTCAGCGCGCCGCTGATGATGTCCAGCCGCCAATACAGTTCCTGCTTGTCCAGATGCGGCAGCAGGGCCGCAAACGCGGTGGCGAACTGCTTTAGTGCCGGGCCGTAGTTGTCGTGCAGAAATTTGCGCAGCTGCTCGTTGTGCTCGGCATAGGCGCGGGCCAGCACGCGCACGAAACCGGCGCCGCCTTGCTGATCCTGCGATAGCGACAGCGCCGGCCGCACGAACGCGGCGAGGACGTCTTCCAAGGTGAAATCCTTGCGCGACTGCACGACTTCCAGCGCACGCAGACGCTGTTCGTTCAATGAATCCAGACGCCGGCGGAAGACTTCGTTGACGAGGTTTTCCTTCGATCCGAAATGGTAGTTGACCGCCGCCAGATTGACATTGGCCGATGCGGTAACCTGACGCAGCGACGCCCCGGCAAATCCGTGCCTGGCAAACAGCGCCTCGGCCGAATCCAGGATACGTTGCTTGGTTGAAAAATGAGGAGTGTTCAAACCGGTATCCTTGAATCGAGCGAACGTGGACAAGTCGTTCGTCGCAATGCTCAAACGAGCGTTTGAATCATAGGGCGAAAATCGCGCCGCGGTCAACGAAACCACAAGGCTATCATGGGCACCCGCGCCGGCACATGGCGATACTTGTCGACGGCGCGTGAAGGCGAACTAGAATTCTTCGCGGTATTGTGAGCTAAACCCGTGGATTGCCGCGCATTTGGTGTTACGATTCACCCCTTACGCGGATATTTTCTCTTTCAACCGATTTTTACCCCCGGGGATGCAGCACATGGCGCTGGAGCGCACTCTTTCCATCATCAAACCCGATGCCGTCGCCAAGAACGTCATCGGCGAAATCTATGCTCGTTTCGAGAAGGCCGGCCTGAAGATCGTGGCCGCCAAAATGAAACAATTGTCGCGCGCGGAAGCCGAAGGTTTCTACGCGGTGCATTGTGAGCGTCCATTCTTCAAACCGCTCGTTGAATTCATGATTTCCGGTCCGGTGATGATCCAGGCGCTGGAGGGCGAGGGTGCGGTGTTGAAGAATCGCGACCTGATGGGTGCCACTGATCCAAAGAAGGCGGAACCCGGCACGATCCGCGCCGACTTCGCGCAATCGATCGACGCCAATGCTGTGCATGGCTCGGACGCCGTGGAAACTGCACAAGTGGAAATTGCATACTTTTTCGCAGGTACGGAGATCAGCGCCCGCTGAGCATGCCGACGTGACGACCGCGAAAGTCAATCTGCTCGACTACGACCGCCAGGGTCTGCGCGATTTGTTCGCGCAGCTCGGCGAAAAGCCCTATCGCGCCGAGCAGGTGATGAAGTGGATCTATCATCGGCACGCCACAGATTTCGCCGCGATGACCGATGTCGGCAAGGTGCTGCGCGACAAGCTCGACGCGGCCTGCGAAATCGTGCCGCCGAAAGTCCTGTTCGAGAAACAGGCCGCCGATGCGACGTATAAATGGCTACTCGGCATGGATGCCGGCAACGCGATCGACGCGGTGTTCATCCCCGAATCCACGCGCGGCACGCTGTGCGTGTCTTCGCAGGTCGGCTGTGGTCTGGCCTGCACGTTCTGTTCGACCGGTACGCAGGGCTTTAATCGCAATCTTTCCGCGGCCGAAATCATCGGCCAGGTCTTCGTCGCCGGCAAGCACTTGGGCAACGTGCCGCATCAGCAACGCAAGCTGACCAATGTCGTGATGATGGGCATGGGCGAGCCGCTGCTTAACTTCGACAACGTCGTGCGTGCGATGAGCGTGATGCGCGACGACTTGGGTTTCGGCCTCGCGAACAAGCGCGTGACCCTGTCCACCGCCGGCCTGGTGCCGATGATCGACAAGCTCGGCGAGGTCAGCGATGTGTCACTGGCCGTTTCGCTGCATGCGCCAAATGACGACTTGCGCACAGAACTTGTGCCGCTGAACAAGAAGTATCCGATTGCTGAATTGCTGGGAGCCTGTCAGCGCTATGTGGCGCGGCGCCCACGCACGTCAATCACATTCGAGTATACGATGCTTAAAGGTATAAATGATCTGCCGGAACACGCGCGTCAGCTGATCAAGCTGATGCGCCAGCTGCCGAGCAAGGTCAATCTGATTCCGTTCAATACCTTTACCGGAACCCGCTACGAGCGTTCGGACGAAGACGTGATCCGTTCGTTCCAGACCATCCTGCTCGATGCCGGCGTGCTGACGATGGTACGGCGCACCCGTGGCGACGACATCGATGCGGCCTGCGGTCAGTTGAAGGGACAGGTGCTCGATCGCACCCGGCGCCAGGCCGATTTTCGCCGACGCCTGGAAGAGGGAGCGCAGCATGCCGCATAAGATCCGGCCGCAAAAACTCTGGCGTTTGGCCTGTATCGGGCTGCTGTGCGGCATTTTGGCTGCCTGCGCGATCCCCGGGGGCGGTGGGCCGGGCACCAAGCACGTTGGTCAAGAGAGCAAGGCAGACAAGCGTGAGGACGCCGCGCGCGTGCGGGTGGAACTGGGCCAGCGCTATATGGAACAGGGCAAGCTCGAACTGGCCCTGGAAAATCTGCAAAAAGCGCTCGACTACGATGCCAATTACGTTGATGCGCATACGGTGATCGCAGTGTTGTACGAGCGTCTGGGCAAGCTCAAGGATGCTGGCGAACACTACGCGCGCGCCGCCGAACTGGCGCCGAAATCCGGCCCCGCCAACAATAACTATGGTCAGTTTTTGTGCGCCTCGGGCCGCTACGATGAGGCGCAAAAATATTTCGTGCGCGCCATGGACGATCCGTTCTACAAATCGCCGGACGTGCTGTACACCAATGCCGGCACCTGCTTGCTCGAACACGGCGATGGCCAGCTCGAGCAGGCCCAGAATGATTTCCGCAAGGCGCTGGAAGCCAATCCCAACAATACGCTGGCGTTGTACGAAATGGCCAAGCTGTTGTACGCCAAAAACGATTTCTTCCGCGCGCGCGCTTTCATCTCGCGTTTCGAGGCGCTGGGCAAACCAAGCCCAGAGGTGCTGTTGCTGGCGCGCAATATCGAAGTGAAGCTGGGCCATGCCGACAGTGCGCGCGATTACGCGCAGCGCCTGCATGAGCAATTTCCCGATTCCGAGCAAAGCCATTCGCTCGATTCGGTCGCACCGCCATCACACTGAATCATGGGCCGAACCGAACACACCAATCATCCTGACGACGACGCTGTGCATGGCATGGGGGGTGCCAGCGCGCATGAAATCGCCGAACAGGTCCAACTATCGTTTTTTGATGCAGAAACATCGCCGACAATGAATACAATGCAGCCAGACTCCGTAAGCCCGGAGATACAAACCCAACCCAACGCGGCGGTGGACGCTGCGACCAGCGACACCGACATGGTGGCCGAATTTCGCGCGCCCGCCAGCATCGATGTGCCGGAAAGCTTGGGCTTGCGCTTGCGCGCTGCACGCGAAGCCCGCGGTATGCGTTGCGAGGAAGCGGCGCAACGGCTGAAGCTGCCGCTGGCAACGATTCAGGCCCTGGAGACCGATCGGTACGAACGCATCGGCGAAGGCATTTATCTGCGCGGGTATCTGACGAAGTATCTGCAATTGCTGGAATTGCCTCAGGTGCTCGCCGAGCGCGCGCTCAGCACACAGGAGCAGTTGCCGCCCTTGATCACATCTGGAACCGTGTCGCGGCCACGCTACCTGTTCCAGCGTTATTCGGTGTCGGCGCTGTATCTGATTCTTACCGGCGTCATCATCGTGCCGGCCGTGCTGTTGGCGATGCGCGGTGGCTTCGAGCCGACTCTTGCCCAGATCAACCCGCTGGATTCGCAGGAAGCGATTGCGCCGATACCTGCATCGGCCACGAACAACAACCCGGCGGTCGAGAATGTCACGACGACGACGACGATCGCCACACCACCGCCGACTCCTACGCCTGCCACCGACGAAACCCCGCTAATTGCCTCACTGACACCTTTTGCTGCGGCCAAGCACGACGCTGGCGATGCAGGCGATCTTGACCGAAACACTTCTGGCAAGACTGCAACCGAAAAGACGACAGCGTCGCCGACGGGTGCGCATTTGCTGTGCCTGAGTCTGACCGAGCCGAGTTGGGTCGAAATCGTCACCAGCGAGGGAGAGAAACTCGAATTCGGCTTGCTGGCCGCAGGTTCCGTGCGCAGCTACAGCAGCGACAAGTCGATCGATGTCCGTCTGGGCAATTCGACGGGCGCCACAGTTGAGATCGATGGCAAGACGCAGGATCTGGCACCGTTCCGTCATGCCAATATCGCTCATTTCAAACTCTCCGGCGGCGACGCGAC
>JANXVS010000216.1 GCA_025351555.1 Pseudomonadota bacterium
GGCGATGGAACCGGCGGCGGAAGCGAGGGTCGCGCGGCCGCTCAGCGCGCCATCGCCGCCGCGCGCGACTTCGCCATTGCCATTGATCTCGCCGTCGAGTTTCAGCGCTGCCTCGGGGCTGGCGAAACGCGCAATGGCCGCCAGCGGCAAGTGGGCGACGGAGAATTTCGCCTGCGTCGCACCCGCGCCGGTCTGCGTGCCTGCGGCACACAGGCTGGCGTTGTCCGCGCCAAGGCACAGTTCGCCGATCGTGAAATCGCCGCCCAAGTACTGCAGCTGCGTCGCATGCGCCAGCCGCCACGGCGTTGCGTCTTTCGGCGCCAGCGAAAGCCTTGACAGCGTTCCGTGCCATTGGCTGGCGCCTTGGTTCGGGATGGTCAGCGCGCCGTCCAGAGCCAGCGCAATGCCAAGCTGCGGGCCGAGTGCATCGAGCGTCAGCGCGTGCTTGGCCTGGGTGCCGTGCGCGTCGAGTTTGATGGAGTCGAAAACATAGCCGCCAGCGGAAACTGTGTTGGCGTCGAGATTCAACGTGCCGCTAGGTGCAACCAGATCGTGCAGATTGGCATCGAGCTTGAACGTGGCGGCGCGCAATTCCGCCAGCGCAATCTTGCTGCCGTTGATCTTGCCGCGCGCATCGAGCGCGGGCCAGGCACCCTGCAGCGCGATCTTGCCGTACACACTGCCAGCGGCCTGCGGCAGCCAGTCGCCCAGGCTACCTAAGGCCAGATCGATGACGACATCGGTGTGCGCACCACTCCTGCCTCGCAACGCGATTGTGCTGTTGCCGGATGCCAGGTTGAGCGCGCCATCAATGGCCAGCGGCGGAGCGAAGCTGAGGTCGGCATTGCCGCTCAATGGGCGCTGGCGCAGGCTCCCGCCGAGCTTGTCAAGCTTGAGGCGGCCCGCCGGACCATCTTTTTCCATTTGTCCATTAGTGGATAAAGAGAAATTAATCGCGCCTGGCCAGTCTTTGGCGAATGCGCCGGGATTAAGGCCATGCGCCGTGGCTTGCAGATTCCAGCCGACCTGCGGTTGCAGGGAGATTTCGCCGGTTGCGCTCAGGCCGCCCTTGGCTTGCTTCAGATCCAGTTGGTGCAGCGTGATCGCCTGTGGCGTGCCATCGAGTTTGATCGCGATATCGGCGAGCTTGCCCGGCGGGCCGATGGCAAATTCTCCCTGCGCACCGAATTTGTCGGCATTGCCGCCGGCGTGCAGTTGGCCGTGCGACGCCAGCGTTTGACCGACAAAATCCGCCGGCAATTCGACGCCCTCCCATTTCACGTCGAATTCGCCGCCGGGTGGCTGCGCATCGAGCGACAGCCGGCCGCTTGCCGTCAATGTGCCATTTGCCTCCGGCGAGCGCAAATGCAAATTCTGCACAATGAGCGTTTGCCCTGAGAGGGCAAATCGCAGCGGATCGAGCAATATTCGGTGCGCATCCAGATCGACGTTGCCGGTCAGCGTCCCCTGCGCGCCGTCGCCACTGCCCTGCAGGTCGAGCGCCAGACTTTGCAGCGCATGGCTGCCGCTCAACGAACGTGGATCAAAGCGCGGTACGTGCAGGTTCAGGGTCCACGGCCAGCTGCCGGTATTCGGCAACAGCGTGGCATTGCCCTTCGCGACTGTCGGCTGGCTCAGGGCGAACGCGAGCGTTGTCAGCTTGCCGTCGTTGCCGATGTCCAGGCTTCCCGCGAAACGTTGTGCTTGCATGCGCCAGTCGAAGTCTGCTTTTGCGTGGCCGCGCAAATCCGCGTACGCGGACAGACCGCCGCTCAGATCGAGCTTGCCGTCCGCGGAGCGCAGGGCGAGCCGCTGAATCTGCAGGGCGGTGGCCGTCCAGGTCGCGGCCAGATCAAGGCTGTCGGCCGCGAAGACCGGCCTGCCATCCTTGCTGATCGCGATCGTGCCGACGTTTGCGCGATCGAGAAGGATGGCCAACGGTGGGCTCAGCAGAGATTGCAATGAGGGTGCTGGCGCGGCCGGCCCGGCGGCGGCAACGCTGGTCAGGGCGACGTCGACGCTGCCGATATCGATGCCGTGTACATGCAGCGTTCTGGACCACGGCCCCGACAACGCATAATCCACTTTGATGTCTTTTATACGAATATCGATGCCGGTGGCGGGATCGTTGTAGCGCAAACTGGCCAGCTCAAGCGGGCCTGCCAGGGCGCCACGGGAATGCTCGAAGCTGAGCTTGTCCACGAACGCGGCCTTAGCCCGCGCCAGCGCGAAGCGCGCGCCGGATTCGGATTCCAGCAGCCAGGTTGCCAGCGCCGCGGTCACCACGAGCAACACGGCAAAGGCGATTCCGATGCGCTTGAACCACTTCATAGGTCCGGCCCGATTACCAGATGCAGTTCAATCCCGGTATGGCCATCCGGATCGTGCACCGGCACCCCGAGATCGGCGCGCAGCATGCCTACCGGTGAGCGCCAGCGCAGGCCGACGCCGGTACCGATGCGGGTGCGGAAATTGGCGAAGCCGGTGAAGGCGTCGCCGGCATCGACGAAGGTGGCCACGCCCCAGTTGCGCGTGAGGTAGTACTCGTACTCGGCGCTGGCGACAGCCAGATCCCGCCCGCCGATGACCAGGCCGTTGGCGTTGTGTGGACCGATGGTCTGAAAGGCGTAGCCGCGGATCGAGCGATCGCCGCCGCCGAAGAAGCGCAACTGCGGCGGGAGCTTGTCGAAGTCGCTCACTTGGGTCGCGCCGAGCGAGCCGCGCAGGATGATGCGCTGGCGCTCACCAATACCGTGAATCCACTTTGCGTCGGCGCGCACCTGCAGGAAATTCGTCGCCGAGGCCAGGCCAGGGCTGCCGCGTGCGCCCAGCGTGAACGCATAGCCGTCGCGTACGAATAGCGGATCGTCGGCTTTTTTCTTCTCCAGTACCAATTCCGGATAGAGCAAGGTCGTGGTGCCGCGCTCATCCAGCGTCTTGTTGCCGTGCGGATCAAGGATGGTGAAGTCGCCGGTCAGCGCATGCAGGCCCAGGGTGCGCGTGAAGCCCATCCATTGCCGGGTTTCATTGGCGACCAGCGACGTCGTGTGCGACAAGGTCGTCTCGGTGTTTTCGTCCAGATAATTCACGCCGAAGTTGTAGCTGCGATCATTCTCTCCGGGCAGCGGAATCGAATAGGTCGCTGCAGCGGATTTGAGCCGCTGTGCGATCTGCGCTTCGAGCTTGAGCTTGTGCCCGCGAGGACTGAGCCAGCGCCGAGTCAAGCCTGCGCGCACGCCGAAGCCGATATCGGTGTCGATGAAAATGCCGGCGGTATAGATGTTGCGTTTGGCAGGACCCAGCGTCACCGCGATCGGCACGACGCCGTCGTGTGCGTGTTCCTGGTCCGGCTGTACTTCGACGACGGCGAAATAGTCCGCGTCGATCAGTTTCTGCTGCAATTGCAACATTTGGGACTGAGTGTAGAAATCCCCAACGTGCCAGGGCAGGTAGCGATCGAGAAATCCGGCGTCGAACTGGCTGCCGCTGAATGTTGTCGCGCCATAGCGGTAGCGTTGACCGGGATTCCACCCCAGCGCGATCGATGCGCGGTTGTCGGCGCGCGACACTTCGACGCGATGTGTTGTCAGGTTCGCGTCGAGATAGCCGCTGGCCAGTAGGGCGGCCTGCACCGCGGCCTTGCTTTTCTCATAGGCAACCTGGTCCAGGCGCTCGCCTTTTTTTGGGACGAAGGTCGCCAGCGCCTTGCGTACCATTTTTTCGTCGCGCGCGGGGTCGGCCAACTCCAGCTCGAACGTCGCAACCAGGGTCGGCTCGCCTGGATGCACGTGCAGCACTGCGATCCAGCCTTCCGTGGTTTCCCTGAGTTCGCCATCGGCGCTGGCGTTGAAATAGCCGTAAGGCTCCAGCGCAGCGGCAATCTGTTTTGGCGCGCGCGCATACAGCTGATGCGCTTGCGCCGCGCTGACCTCGCGCTTGGCGTACTGCGCGATTCCGGTCGCGGCCATGGCGGCATCTTTCAGTTCGCCATCGACGCCGTCGACCTGCGCGCTGAGCGTTGCCGCCGACGCGGGCATTGCCACAAGAATCAGCAGGGCGGCAAGCGTGCAGCGCTTCATCCGCTTGCCTCACCCGCGCGGCCTGCGACCCAGGCGCCGATCAGCGCAGATAGATAGGGAATTGCCTGCGCGCAAAGGATTGCTATCCATAATTTGCCTTCCAGGTAGTTGATGCCGACGGCGTGCGCCATGCCGCCGATGCCAAGCGCGATGGCGATGAACATCAGCAATTCTTCGGTTACCGCGGCGAAAGGATTCGGTCGTTTGCTCATGCGCCGGCTCTTGGCGGTGCGCACGAATTCGCCGTGTTTCTTCCACAGGCCCAGATAAATACCGCGCGCGATCGCATGGCTCAAACCCATGCTGGCGATCGAGGCGGCGAGCGTATCTTTCCACGAGCACGGCACACGCACGCGATACAAGATAATCCCGAAGGCAGCCTTGAATACGAAGAAGCCCAAAATGGGATAGATAAACAAATCCAGCGGCAGATTGAAGTATTCCGGCAGGCCGATCATGCCGGCGGTCCAGGCCAGCGCGAGCAGGGTGAAGGCCAGATGCAAGGCGTCGGCGAACCAGGAGAACCAGCCAGTGAGGAAGTGGAAGCGTTGCCCCGCCGACAATGGCCCGCGCTCGGTCATCCAGTGCCAGCGCGCTTTGAGAATCTGCATCGCGCCGAAGGCCCAGCGGTAGCGCTGTGATTTGTAGGCGGTGAAGTCCGCGGGCGTGAGGCCGCGACCCATCACTTCATCGACGTAGATGGTGTCGTAGCCGGCGTGCATCAGGCGCAAACCTAGTTCGGCATCCTCGCAGATCGTCCACTCACTCCACGCGCCGGTAGCTTCGAGCGCGCCGCGACGGACCATCGTCATGGTGCCGTGCTGGATGATCGCGTTGCGCTCGTTGCGATGGTGCATGCCGATGCGGAAGAAGCCATCGTATTCCCAGTTCGTCATGCGCCGGAACGCGTTGTGTTCCCAGTCGCGATGCGCCTGCGGGCATTGCACCACGGCGACTTTCGGATCGGCGAAATAACCGGTGAGCGCGCGGAGCCAGTCGGCACGTACAACATAGTCGGCATCGATCGCGGCGATGACTTCGGCGCGCGCATCGGTTTGCTTGAGGCCGAAATTCAGTGCGCCGGCCTTGAAGCCTGGCCACGGATTCAGATGGAAGAAGCGGAACTTGTCACCGAGTTTCCTGCAGTGTTCCTCGACCGGTTTCCACACCTCATCGTTCTTTGTATTGTTGTCGATCACCAGCACTTCGAAGTTTTGATAATCGAGCGCGGCGAGCGAATCGAGCGTGAGGATTACCATCTCCGGCGGCTCGTTGCAGCAGGCCAGGTGAATCGACACGAATGGCTGCGGATCCTCGGGCTTTGGTTCGAGCAGCGGAAATTCGCGCAGCCAGCGCCGGCGCCACAGCACTTCGGTGAACTCGAAAGCGTTGATCAGCAGGATGCCGATGATCGCGACCTGCGCAGGGGCCAGCAACAGCAGCATCGCCCAGTCGAAAGGATCAAGATAAAACGCATACGGTAACGTCGCCGACCACACCAGCAACGAAGCCGACAGTTGCATCATGACGCAGAAAAATACGAGGCCCGCAGTCTTGAAACGGATGAAATGACGCGTGAACCAGAACATCGGCAGCAGCGCCAGCAGGCAGGCGACTGCCGCCTTCCACGGCCAGCTTGGATCCTCGATCACGGTGTCGGTGAGTGCAAACTTCGGCTGTCGATCCGCGCCGAACATGCCCCAGTAGGCGCCGACGCGGCCCTCGAATGGCTCCTTGTAGGGCTGGTCGAAGGATTCCTCCAGGTAGTAGTCGATACCGCGCTGCGCCGCTACGTTCAACCATTGGCGGATGAACAGCGCCTCGTCGGCGACCGACGCCGTCGCTCCCTTGATGCGATCGCCCGACGATGGCCAGCCGACTTCGCCGATGACGATGTGCTTGCCCGGAAACGCGCTGACCAGTTCGTAGTAACGTGCCAGCACTTGCAGGCCGACGGCGTCCTTGCGCGGATAGCCTTCCCAGTAGGGCAGCAAGTGCACCGTGATGAAGTCTACGTGGTTGGCCAGCTGCGGATATTTCAGCCAGATATGCCAGGGCTCGGCGGTCGACACCGGCACCTTGACTTGCGCGCGCACGCGATCCAGATAACCAATCAGCGAATCCACACCCATATCGTTGCGCAGCAAGACTTCGTTGCCGACCATTACCCGATCGATATTGTCATTGGCGCGGGTCGCATCGATCAACGCGGTCAATTCGTCGTCGTTGTGCTGGCTGCGATGATCAAGCCAGGCGCCGGCCAGAACCTTCATGTTGTATTTTTTTGCTATTGCAGGAACAACCGAATTTTCCAGCGACGCATAGGTGCGCAGTCGGTCGGTGTAATGCGACAGCAGCTTGATGTCGCTGTCGAGTTCTTCGGCCGTCGGATAAATCTGCTTGATCGGGCTCTGATAGCGCTGATACGGCGAAAACGCGAAGCCGCCGATCTTGCCTGTCCAGCTTGGTGGCTGCGCCGGGCGATTCAGAGCAGCCCACAGCAATAGATTGAGCCCCGCCACCAGCAGGGTAAGCAGCAGGGCGCGCCAGAACGAGGGCTTGGTGGCGGAATTAGCGTTCAAATCGGGTTCCATAACGAGTAGTCGGCGCAGCCACCGCAGAATAGCCGAAGGTTGTGGTGGGGCTCAATGAAACCAGGCTGGTTGCGGCTCTCTCGCTTGACCTATGATGCCGTGCATAATACTCTATGCGTATGATCGCGTCGTTCAAAGACAAGGATGTCGAGGCCCTGTTCTGGCAACGGCCGGGTGCGCGGTTTCGCGCGATCGAGCGGCAGGCTCGGCGCAAACTTCTGTACCTGCAAGCTGCTGCGACGCTCGATGATTTGCGCAGACCGCCCGGCAATCGTCTGGAGGCGTTGAAAGCAGACCGCAAGGGCCAGCACAGCATACGCATCAACGACCAGTGGCGCATTTGTTTCGTCTGGCAGGACGGCAAGGCGCAACAGGTTGAAATCGTCGATTACCACTAGGTATTGCCATGAGTCACAAACTTCTCCCAACGATTCCACCAGGAGAAATTCTGCGCGAGGAATTCATGCGGCCTCTGGCGATCAGCATCAATGCGCTGGCGCGCGACCTTGACGTGCCGCCGAATCGCATCAGCGAAATTGTGAACGGCAAACGCTCGATTACCGCCGATACCGCGCTGCGTCTGGCGCGCTATTTCGATACCAGTGCCGAGGTTTGGCTCAATCTGCAAAGCGACTACGACTTGCGCGTCGCCCGCGAGGTCATCGGTGCACAGATCCAATCGCGCGTTCGGCAGCGGGCGGCGTAAACCACAAACTCACAACCAAAATCACTGCACCTTTGCCGCCGTCCGCCACTTGCTTACCGCAATCGGCACCAGCGCCAGCAGGCCCATCGCCAGCAGCGGAATCAGCACGGCCGGATCGGTGAACAGGCTCGCGGTGATTGCCTGTTTTTCGCCGATGGTTTTTGCCAGACCCGCGCCGAGCGCGGTTTCGATGCCGGTCATCACCGCACCGCCGCCGGTGGTGGCGACCAGGAACAGCCACAAGGGGCAGCGCAGCCACGCCAGCGCGACGGTCACGCCGCCAAACGGAAAGAACGGCACGAGACGCAGGAAAAAAGTATAACTTATCGGATGCGCGTGGTAACCGTTGCGCAAACGCCCGACCAGACCCGGGGCATCGACGCCGCGGTGGTCGCCAAATGCATGTCGGCTGGCGAGAAACAGGATCAGCGCGCCCAGGGCGACGCCAATGCTCGACAGCAGCGTCCCCAGCCATGTGCCGAACAACATTCCGCCGGCAAGAATCAACACCACCACGCCAGGAATGCCGGTGGAGATCGCCAAAGTCACGGCGCCAATGTGGATCGTGGCCGCGGGCAACGGATGCAGCGCGATCTGAGCTTGCAGCGCCGCCTGCTCATGCGCGAGGTGTTCCGGACGAAAGCGGCTCAGCACACCCGAGGCGAGCAGGGCGATGCCGATCGCAATCAGGATAAAAATAGGCAGGAAAGCGCGATAGCGTTTCACGGTCAGAATAGTCGGGGCCGATTGCCCGGCCCCGGGAACTAAGTCGAAGGTGGCAAGGATAGCGTGTTATGCAAGTCGTACGCATGACCAGCCAGCAATCAGCGAACCCGAGCAAACACGGTGATCTCTTCGCGATCATGATAGAGCTGCTTTGCGCGCACGTCGCCGGCGACAGCACGTACAAGATCCAGGCAGCGCTGGGTTTCCTCGTAGCGTTTTTTCATCGGCAGCTTCAGATTGAAGATGGTGTGCCGGCACCAACCTTCACCGAGCCAGCGCGCAATCAGTTCGGCGACTCGGCGTGGCTGCTCGACCATG
>JANXVS010000245.1 GCA_025351555.1 Pseudomonadota bacterium
CGAATATTTGCCGCCTGCACCGGGTCGAGTCCGGATGCCGGTTCGTCGAGCACGATCAGCGCTGGATCACGCACAATCGCCTGGGCAATGCCGACGCGTTGCTGAAATCCTTTCGACAGATTGCCGAGCAGACGCCGGCGCACGTCGCCCAAAGCGCAGCGTTCGATCACGCTTGCGACCGCGCGCTGTACTGCGGTGCTGCGCAGCCCATGCAGGCGCGCGCAGAAATCCAGATATTCCGCGACCCGCAATTCGGCGTACAGCGGCACCTGTTCAGGCAGATACCCCAGCCGCCGGTGCGCGGATTGCGGATGTTCACGCAAATCCTCGCCGGCGATCAGCACCTGACCGGTGCTTGGCGCGAGCACGCCGGCAATCATGCGCAAGGTGGTCGATTTGCCGGCGCCGTTGACGCCGAGCAGGCCGAGCACGCTGCCGCGATCCAGATTCAGGCTGATATCAGTGACGATCGGTCGGCCGGCGAGGACGCGGCCGACGTGGCGCAGTTGCAGCAAGGGTGTTGCTGACATGAAAATCTCGTTAAGAGAAACATCGAAACTGGCGCGATTGTTGCTGGTCAATTGATTTGCGGCAAGGGCGGCCGCATATCGATGCTTGTTCAGCGTGGCTTCACTGGCGGGGACGTGCCTGCTCACGTATCATTTCCAATCCTTCGCGGTATTGACGACATGTTCGATTTCGTGCTGAATTTTCTCATCCACGGTGCGACGCACGCCTCTTGGGTCGCCAAGCTGGTGTACTTTTTCATCGTCACCCAGCTGACGATTTTTTCCGTGACCTTGTACCTGCATCGCAGTCAGGCGCATCGCGGCGTGGATTTTCATCCGGCGCTGGCGCATTTTTTCCGATTCTGGTCGTGGCTTTCCACCGGCATGGTGACCAAGGAATGGGTGGCGATCCATCGCAAGCACCACGCCAAGTGCGAAACCGAGGAAGATCCGCACAGCCCGAAAATCTACGGCATCAATACCGTCTTGCTGAAAGGCGTGGATCTGTATCGCGTTGCCTCGCATGACAAGGCCACGATGGACAAATACGGTATCGGCACGCCGAGCGACTGGATCGAACGCAAGCTGTACGGCAGCCATGAGTATTGGGGCCCGACCCTGATGTTCATCATCAACATCGCACTGTTTGGTATCTGGGGCGTGGTGATCTCGGCCATGCAGATGATCTGGATTCCGTTCTGGGCCGCAGGTGTGGTCAACGGGCTCGGCCACTGGTGGGGTTATCGCAATTTTGAAACCGCCGACATGGCCACGAATCTCACGCCTTGGGGATTTTTCATCGGCGGCGAAGAACTGCACAACAACCATCATGCGTTCCCGAGTTCGGCCAAGTTTGCGCTACGCAAATTCGAATTCGATATCGGCTGGGCAGCGATCCGCGGCTTCGAGAAACTCGGGCTGGCCAAGGTGCTGCGTGTGGCGCCGGCGCTGGATGTGCGACCGAACGTGTCGTTGCCGGACGCGGAAACGCTCAAGGCGCTGTTGACGCATCGCTTCCAGGTGATGACCGACTATTTCCGCGGCGTGATCGCCCCGGCCTTGAGTGATGAAGCTGCGAACGCCGGCGCCAGGTTGAAGAACCTGCCGCGCGCCCTGCGCAAGGCGCTGGCCAATGGCGGCCGCTGGCTCGACGAGCGTTCGCGCGAACGCCTGCAGAATGAGGTCAAGCAACGTCCCTTGCTGGCGACCGTGTGTGAGTTCCGCACGCGTCTTGCCGGCGTGCTGGAGCGCGGCAACAGCGGTACCGAGGCGATGCTCGCCAGTTTGCAGGAATGGTGCCGCGAAGCCGAAGCCACTGGCATCCGCACGCTCGCCGAATTCGCCGCGCGTCTGCGCGGTTACTCACTCGCACCCGCGTCGCACGCGTAACGCTTCCCATCGCAGGCTCACGTGCCTGCGGCGTGACCCTCAGCGCCGATTAAACCCAATGGCGTGACAGCGCAAAGCTGGTCGCGCCCAGGGCGATTTCGATCAACAGCGGAAAAAAACAACCCGCCGATGGGCGGGTTGCGGGTGTTGCTTGAGTCCGTTACCGAGATCTTATTCCAATTCCACTTCAATAGGATAATAATATGCGTACTCCAACTACTGCAGGGAGACGCTCATGGCTCGTCCATTCAAAGGGGAAGAATCGGTAGCATCGGCGCTGGCAGCGCTTAAGACGCCGACGACGGTAGAGCAGCTGCGCCAAGCCCAAGCCGTGCT
>JANXVS010000261.1 GCA_025351555.1 Pseudomonadota bacterium
TAATTCAGGCGACTGCGGGCATCTATGAGCTCGCGCAGTCGATCGCCGGTAAATTACCGCTGTCCTGGCAAATCCTCGTGTTGCCGATCGGTCCCGCGCTGGGCGATGCCAATGATGCCATCACCGGGCAACTCACCGCGGATGCGTTGACGCTGCCGCTGTGGCCACACCCGCTGCTTCTGACCGAACTCATCGCAGGCTCCGAAGCCGTGATCGGCGACAGTCTGCACCTGGCGGTCGCCGCGCTCGCTTGCGGCGTGCCGGTGTTTCGACCAGCCGCGTCCGCGGAGGGAAAATACGAAGTGCTCAAGCAATTTGATACGGTCTATTTCGTCGCCGATGACAGCGAAATTTCAACCGACTGGCTGAATTCAAAACTGGGCAGGAAGGCACCCGAAGCGGCAGCACGCAACGCAAATGGAGAATTGAAGACGCATTGGGATCGCATCGCCATGGCGTTTGCCAAGCCGCGAATACGGACGGTTCCGCCTGCTTTGCGTGCCCTTTGGCAAAAGCTGCCGGGCGAACTTGAGGCCGGCGCCGCGATTGCGCAGCTGCGGGCAGAAAACGCCGCGCTGCGCAATTCCCTGTCATGGAAGATCACCTCACCGTTGCGCCGCATGCTCGATTTCACGCGCCACCCGCGAGCCCATCTTGCCGCGCTCGAGCCACAGGCAGCGCAACAGCGCATCGACGTCGGCACTGCTTCGGGATGCGTCATGCGTTTCGAATCGATCGAACGCCACAAACTGTTGCGCGAACCCTACGACTGGGCGCTTGTGGACGGACTGTTTTCATTGCAGCACGCGGCCGACCTTGCCACCACTTTTCCGCGCGACTACTTCAAGGTCGTCAAAGGTTACGACAGCGAAAAGGACTACGCCTACCATGCACGCGCACTGATCAGCATGTACAGCAAGACCATCTCGCACGGGGACGGACTGAGTGCTGCCTGGCGCCAACTTGCCGCCGATCTGCTCTCCCGCCGCTACCGCGCAGCGATGACGCGGTTGACCGGCATCGACTTGTCCCGATTGTCCATGGAAGTCAACGCGTTTCACTACGGCTCCGGCGCCTGGCTCGGCCCGCACGTCGATCTTGCGGACAAGATCGTCACTCATGTACTTTACTTCAATCCGTCGTGGGACGTTTCCCATGGTGGTTGTCTCAACATCCTTCGAACAGCGGATATGCATGATTCCGCATGCGTCGTTGCGCCCATCGTCGGCAGTTCGGCGGTGCTGGTGCGCTCTGGAAAATCCTGGCATGCCGTCTCGCGAGTCGCTCCGGCCTGCCTGGCGTCGCGACGCAGCATCACCGTGACTTTCTATCGTCGTGGCGCGATCAGCACGATGTGGCCGCCGGGCGACAACACGCCGACGTTTGATTATGTCGAGGCAGAGACTTCAGCGTGAACACGGAGCTCTTGCAACGATCACTCCGTCGGCGCCAACACCTGATCCAGCGTATACAACCCCGGATCGCGCCGTGCGAGCCAGATAGCGGCAGCGAGGGCTCCGTGAGCGAAGATGTCGCGGTTGCCGGCACGATGGGTCAGCTCCAGGCGCTCACCGTCGGCGGCGAACAGCACGGTGTGTTCGCCGACCACGTCACCCCCGCGCAGCGCGGCGAAGCCAATCTCGTCAGACTTGCGTGGGCCGACCTGACCATGGCGTGCATACACCGCATGACTGGCGAGCGCATGACCGCGTCCTTCGGCGACGGCATGGCCAAGCTCCAGCGCGGTGCCTGAGGGCGCGTCTTCCTTGCGCTTGTGGTGATATTCCACAATGTCGCAATCCCAGTCGGGTAGCGCGGCGGCAACGCGGCGCACGACACGCACCAGCATCGCCACGCCGAGACTGAAATTCGCCGACCACAGCACCGGGATCGATTGCGCAGCGCGCTCCATCGCGGCGCGCTGCTCATCGCGCAAACCGGTGCTGCCGCTGACGAAAGCGACCCGCCGCTCCAGCGCCAATGCCAGCGCGCCATCGAACGCGTTCGGCCCGCTGAAATCGATGAACACGTCGCAGGCGACATCAGGATCAAACGATGTGGAAAAATCCACATTGCGCGGGAGTGCGCCGAACACGCGGTCGAGTGGTTCGTCGGCCAGCCCGGAGCCCGGTTTGACCAGCGCGCAGGTAAGCTTGGCCTGCGTGGATTCCAGGATGCAACGAATCACCGCCTGACCCATGCGGCCGGCGGAACCATGCACCACGATGTTGACGGGGTCGCTCATACGGGCATCGTAGCCTTATGCAACGATTACGGCCATCCCCAGCCTCTTCCAATGACACATGAGCCTGGAGGGGGCTACGTGATTCCAACGACACATGAGCCTGAGCGGTCATCCTTGGAGGATGATCGTAATGCTCAAT
>JANXVS010000331.1 GCA_025351555.1 Pseudomonadota bacterium
TTCCGCATCGAGATGAACAGCGCCATTGGCCCGTACAAGGGCGGATTGCGCTTTCACCCGTCGGTGAACCTCGGCATCCTCAAGTTCCTCGCTTTCGAGCAGGTGTTCAAGAATTCGCTGACGACGTTGCCCATGGGTGGCTTCGATGCCGTCATTTGCGCGTTCGGTATCGGGCAGGCCAGCGATCCGGCCGGAGCCGTGCAAATGCTGTGGTCGCAAGTCCGGCCGGGCGGAGTGCTGGCTATCACGGTGTTCGCGCGCGGCCTGTTCCATCCCGCCGATGAGAAACTTGCGCAATCCCTCGCAAAATATCCCAAGTTGGCCGCCGTCGGCCGGCGGTGCGATGAACTCGGCTCGGAAAGCGCTCTGGCTACATTGCTTGAGAAAGCTGGCGTGCAGCCCTACCGGATATCCACCGAGCCGCACGCACAGGCATTGCGTGCTCCAGAAGATTGGTGGTCGATCGTTTACGCCTCGGTTTATCGCGAAGCGCTGCAAGGACTGGAAGCCAGCGCGATCGAGCAACTGCGCCATGATCAGATTCGCGCGATTGAGAAACTGCACATCGACAGTGTGCGTACGGACGCGTTGTTCGCGATCGCGCGCAAGCCGCTGACGCGCTGAACGCGGCACCCAGTATCCAACCCGGAAACAATCAGGAAGCAATCCCATGAAAACGAAATCACTTAGTTGGCCGGCATGGCGAGAGCATGCGTCAGGCATCGTCCGCATATCGAGATCGGTACGTCGTTCGTTCGCAATCGGCGTCGGTTTACTTGTCGTTGCTGCCGTACCGGCGTTCGCCACCACGATTACGGTAACTACCAATTCCGGGGCCGCCAATGTCGCCAGCGCCTGCACGCTGCGCGATGCAATAACGGCGGCCAATACCGATGCGCCTGTCGGCGGATGCATCGCCGGCAACGGCAGCGATACAATTGTTATGCCGATGGGCGCAGTTATCACACTGTCCGAAGTCGACAACACGACTGCCGGAGCTGGCGGCCTCCCGGTGGTCAGCACCGCTGTGGCGATCGACGGCAACGGTGCGACCGTTCAGCGCGACGCTGCACTGGGTTGCATCCGCGACGGCAACCCGCATCCCGGCGAGTTTCGTATCTTCACCGTGTTGTATTCTGGGGCATTGACGGTCAATAACCTTACCGTCGCGAACGGCTGTGTCGAAGAATACCAAGGCGGTGCTGGCATCTACGCCGGGGGCGGAACCACACTGAGTCTGAATCTCGTGACGCTGGAGAACAATCACGTGTGGGCGAACGGCGGTGGCCTGAACGTCTACGGCACGACGACGATTACGGCGAGTGCGATTCGCAACAATCTGGCTTCTGTCGGCGGTGGGCTCAGCGTCTATGGAGGAACGACCTCACTGAGCAATAGCGAAATCTCCGGCAACTCGGCACAGCCGGGCCAGAACAGCGGCGTCGGCGGCGGTGTGTTCATTTCGAATAGCGCGGCCCTTTCGGTTGTCAACAGCACCATTTCGAGCAACATGGCTTCGGGTGCGAACGGTGGCGGCGGCTTGTACAACACCGGGACGCTAGGCGTGTCCTTCACGACGATCGCAAACAATACAGCGAGTTCCGGCGGTACCGGGGGAATCTACGATGCCCCGTACACCGGCAATTCATCGCGGCTGAAAAACCTGGTCGTCAGCGGCAATGCCGGCAACGCCTGTTACTACCCGTTGACGGCTGTGGCGATCATCGGATCGAACTTATCATCGGACAGCACCTGCACCGGATTCACGCTGGCCTCTACCGATCCCCGGCTTGCGCCGCTGGGCAACAACGGCGGTCCTGCACAGACTCATACCCTGCTGGCAGGAAGTCCCGCGATCGATGCGGCGAGCGATTGTACGGATGTGACGGGGACCGCAATCGTCACCACCGACCAGCGAGGCCGCGCACGGCCGTATGGCGCTGGTTGCGATCTAGGCGCTTACGAACGCGATGATCTGATCTTCGCGAACGGCTTTGAGTAACGGCAGCCACGAAAACTTCGAACAGTGGAGGAGGATTTATGTCGCACATCGCACGCACATCTCGTTTGCATCAATTGGCGGCCTCGTTGTCCGCAGCCATGGCGTTATGCGGCGTGGACACGTCGGCGCAAGCCGCGACCCGTCTCGTCGGGACATGCGCCGATACCGGCTCCGGCTCGCTGCGACAGGTGATCGGCGTCGCTGCCAGCGGCGACACCATCGAACTGAGTGGGCTGACCTGCAGCACGATTACCCTGACCTCCGGTGAAATCCAGGTGCCCCAGCATAATCTGATTATAGTCGGCCCTGGCACCTCTGCGCTCACCATCACGGCAAATAGTCAAAGCCGAATTTTTAAGCACACCGACGCGTCGGATGGGTTTCTTAATGTTACCGACCTTACGCTGACTGGGGGCAAGTATTACAGCCCCTCGGCAGATGCCTCTGGCGGCTGCATCTACTCCGGAGCCAATGTTATTCTGGTTCGATCCACCGTTTCTGCATGCCGTGCCATCACTGCCGGTGCCGCTTTTGGCGCGGCCGGCGGTGCGGTCTTCACCGTGGGTAATACGAGGCTGATCCACAGCAGGGTAACGGGCAATATGGCGGTGGGTGCTGGTGTCAATGGCATCGCGCAGGGTGGAGGGGTTTTCGCTAGCCGTACATTTTATTCGAATTACAGTACGATAAGTGAGAACCGTGCATACGGTACCGCAACGGGCGCGACGGGTGGTGGTGGGGGTGCCTTTGCAGTTTTGGCCTTTAGTCTCGTTAATTCAACCGTCGTTTCCAACCAAGCTGACGTCGGAGCCGGTATCCGCCAAAACACTTCGGGAGGGTCTTTCACCAACGAAGTAATCGACAGCACAATTTCCGGCAACACTGCGAATATGCACGGTGGTGCGATGGATGTCGTCAACCCCCTTCTTTTGTATAACAGCACGATCGCATTCAATTCAGCACCAAGTCGCGCTGGCATCGAGGCTCTCGCCAACGTAAAAACAAACAGCACAATTATTGCCAAAAATTCGAATACCTCGTCAGATCCATTCTCCGATCTGTACATCAGCGGGGCAGGCTCCACGCTGACCGGCGCTAACAATCTGATCATATCGTCGAATCTGCAACCTCCCCCCGGCACCCTCACCGGCGATCCCCGTCTGGTGCCGCTCGCCAATCACGGTGGCCCAACCCTCACGCATGCCCTTTCGGCGAATAGTCCGGCAATCGATCGGGGGAATAATATAGTCATCAACGGCTCATTCGACCAGCGCGGAACCGGGTTTGCGCGCGAGATACCCTCGGGAAGCGCGGACATCGGCGCCTACGAGCGCCAGGTCAACGACGATGAGATCTTCTATGACGGGTTCAATTAGGTGGGATATCAGCGCAGTTGTTGTTCTCGTTGGGCGGCAGTGTCTATGGCGCGCTGGGCACCATGAGCCCGCGAGGTGATCTTTTCGTACCACTCGCGCTCGCTTGCGGAATCGCGAATTGTTTCGAGCATCATTCTGTTGTATTCGACTTCTGGGGCACCCACGGGTTTCTGACTGGCGGTCTGCATCATGGCCGTTGCCTTGGCATCGCCGCTGAGCGTAAGCAGCGAATCGCCATGTTTGAATTGTTCTCTCGCCGCTTCACAGGGTTTCTTCCGATCCGGATCGCCTGCGTCGTCCAAGAAACTGCAATGTTCTGCCCACACCTTGAACTGCACGCTCAACATCATCGTGTTTGCGACGAGGGTCCAACGGTCTTCGTCGGCGTTTCCACCACCTGAGGTTGGAATGCCGGTACTGACTCTTTCCGCGAGTTTGGTGAGATCGAAGGTGTAATCGTGCACTCGGCCCGCCTTGGCCGCTCGATCCAATGCAAAATCGACCTTGTCCGGGTAGATCATGGCAAGATCGTAGGCTCGGGCCAGTGCAAACCATGCCATTGCATTTCCCGGATCGGTTTTCCTGATTAGCTTCGTTCCTCAGCCAGCGGTCGCGTGATTTGAGACGGC
>JANXVS010000368.1 GCA_025351555.1 Pseudomonadota bacterium
GGCGACTGGGTCAACGAGCGCGCGCCGAACATGATGCCGATGTACCGCAAGCACATGACCGAGTACTACGCGCCGAAGAATTTCAACTTCTGGTACTACTTCGGCTCGCTCGCGATCGTTGTGCTGGTCAACCAGATTCTCACCGGCATCTTCCTCACCATGTTCTACAAGCCAAGCGCGGCCGAAGCATTTAATTCGGTTGAGTACATCATGCGCGATGTCGATTGGGGTTGGCTTATCCGCTACATGCACGAGGTCGGCGCCTCGATGTTTTTCATTGTCGTCTACCTGCACATGTTCCGCGGCCTCATGTACGGCTCGTACAAGAAGCCGCGCGAGCTGGTCTGGCTGCTCGGCATGTTGATCTTCCTGGTGCTGATGGCCGAGGGCTTCATGGGCTACGTGTTGCCATGGGGCAACATGTCGTTCTGGGGTGCGAAGGTGATCATCTCACTGTTCAGTGCCGTGCCGTTCATCGGCGATGCGCTGGTGCAGTGGATCATGGGCGACTTCAATCCGGCCGATGCAACGCTGAACCGCTTCTTCGCGCTGCACGTGATTGCGCTGCCGCTAGTGCTGCTGCTCCTGGTCGTGTTGCACATCGCGGCGCTGCACGAGGTCGGCTCAAACAATCCGGACGGCGTGGAAATCAAGAAGAAGAAAGACGCGAACGGCATTCCGCTCGACGGCATCGCCTTCCATCCGTACTACACGGTCAAGGATCTGTTCGGCGTCGGCTTCTTTCTGATTATCTGCGCGTTCATCATCTTCTTTCAACCGGCTCTTGGTGGCTGGTTTCTGGAGAATGATAATTTTATACCCGCGAACAATCTGGTGACGCCCGCCGAGATCAAGCCGGTGTGGTACTTCACCCCGTTCTACGCAATCTTGCGCGTGATCCCGAGCAAGGGTTGGGGCGTGATCGCGATGTTTGCCTCCATCGCGGTACTGTTCCTGGTGCCGTGGCTGGATCGCGGCGCAGTGAAATCCATCCGCTATCGCGGGCGTGGTTACAAGATTGCGCTCGGTACATTTGCGGTCGTGTTCGTGCTGCTCGGTGCCATTGGCGCCGGCAAGGCAACAGAATGGATCATGCAGATATTTGGCGCGAACGCTGATTTGACCTTCATTGAAAACATGTTTGGGCGCACGCTGACGCTGCTTTATTTCGGATTTTTCATCTTCCTATGGGCATACACTTATTTTGGTTTCGAGAAGACCAAACCGGTGCCGGAACGGGTGACTACGCATGACTGAGCCAGTGATGATTCACCGCGCTTTCGCCCGCTTGGCGGTGGTTTGCGGCTTGTTGCTGAGCGCAGGCACCGCGTTCGCGGAGGAAGCCGCGGCCCTGGCGCCGGCCAATGTGCGCGTTGACAGCCCCGCGGCGTTGCAACGCGGCGCCCGTCTGTACTTCAACTACTGTTCGGGTTGCCATTCGATCAAGTACATGAGCTATTCGCGCTTGGCCGAAGACATGCACCTGGACAACGACGAAGTGCTGAAAAGCTTCGCGTTTACCGGCGCCAAGATCGGCGATCAGGTGATGTCGAACATGCCCGAAGGCAGCGCCCAGCAATGGTTCGGCAAGGCGCCGCCGGATCTGTCGCTGGAAGCGCGCGCCAAGGGTGCGGACTGGATCTACAACTATCTCAAATCCTTCTACCTTGATTCCACACGCCCGGCAGGCTGGAACAACACCGTGTTCCCGAACGTGTCGATGCCGAATGTGCTGTGGGAACTGCAAGGCGTGCAGCACGCTGTGTACGCCCCGGCCAAACCCGGCGAAGAACCGCGGATCGAAAAACTCGACTTGGCCGTCGAGGGCAAGCTGTCGTCCGCCGAATACGACGAAGCCGCACGCGATCTGACCACGTTCCTGCAATACGTCGGCGAGCCGGCGCAGCTCAAGCGCGAATCGATGGGCTTGTGGGTGATCCTGTATCTGGCCGCCTTCACCTTCCTGGCCTGGTTGCTCAAGCACGAGTTCTGGAAAGACGTGCATTAGTTTGTGCAATCATCCCTGATTGCAAAAAAATCAAAAAGCAGCCATCCATGGCCGCACTTTCGATGAGTGCGCCTACCTGGCAAGTCTTGTTGGGTTTCGGGGCTAGGCGCTTTCGATCGAAAGGCGTACATTGACATGCGCGGGGTTGGTGCCTACCAACCCCGGTTCTGCGTTGGGGGCGTAAGGAATCAGCATGGCCTTGAGTCAACGATCACGCACCGTTCTTACGTTGTATTCCGCAAGCGATTGCGTCCAATGTCATCGCGTGCGCCTGGTCTTGGCGGCCAAGGGCGTGGTGTACGACTTGGTCGTGGTCAATCCGCGCTCGCCGCCGGAAGACCTGCTTGACCTTAATCCCTACAATTCGGTGCCGACCCTGGTTGATCGCGACCTGGTGCTTTACGACACCGGTGTGATCTGCGAATACCTGGACGAACGCTATCCGCATCCGCCGCTGATGCCGGTCGATCCGCTGTCGCGTGCGCGCCTGCGCCTGGCGATGATGCGCATCGAGCGCGATTGGCTGCCGTTTATTGCGCAGATCCAGGCTGGTGGCCGGCCGGCGGAAACCGCACGCAAACGCCTGCGCGAAGCCCTGCTCGCAAGCATTCCGCTGTTCAAGGCGGCCAAGTTTTTCCTCAACCCCGAATTGAGCTTGGCCGATTGCGCGCTATCGCCCCTGATCTGGCGCCTGCCGAGTCTGAATGTCGTGCTGCCGCGCGAGGCGCATGCAATAAGTGAATACGGCGATCGCATTTTCCGTAATCCCGGATTTACGCGCAGCCTGACGCCGGAAGAGAAAGCGTTGCGGTCGTGATTTTCAAGATGCAGCCATGACGACCAGCATCAGCATGAACTCCAATCGCCCGTATCTGTTGCGGGCGATGTACGACTGGATCAGCGACAACGGCCTGACACCCTACATCCTGGTCGATGCCGCCGCGCCCGGCGTGGACGTACCGCGCAGTGCGGTCAAGGACGGGCGAGTGGTGCTCAATGTCGCTGCGCGCGCCGTGGCTCAGCTGGACTTGGGCAAGGATTTTGTGCGTTTCACCGCGCGTTTTTCCGGCGTCAGCCAATCGGTCGAAGTGCCGATGAGCGCGATCCTGGCGGTGTACGCGCAGGAAAACGGCCAAGGCATGATGTTCCCCGCCGAAAATCAGCCGCCGCCGCAGCCGGGGCCGACTGCCGAAGCAATTGTCGCCAAGAAAGGGCCGCATTTGCGCGTGGTGAAGTAGCTTTTAGGAAGGTCTGCACAATTCCAAATCTCGTCATTCCAGCCTTCGCTGGGATGACAGCTGGTGCAGAGGTTCCTTTACTTCTCAATTCCGCGTCGTTGATATCAGCGCACGTGATGACAGGTCGATGACATTGGAAGCCAGGCCGGCAGGTGCATCGTCCCGGATCGGCATGCTGTGCGATAACAGCATACCGTCGAGCAACTCCAGCGTGCCCTGGTGTCGATCCAGGCCATCAATGCTCAGCTCGAACCGATAACGCCGGCGCAAATGCAGCCAGCCGTCGGCGCCGCGCGCGATGCCCAGCCGCTGCAGCGCCACGGTCTGATCCAGCAATTGCACCCGCGCCTGCGCGCACAGCGCGTGGCTGATCGCACGGGCTTGTTCACGCGCCTTCAACGCGGATTGCCAGAGATAGAACCCGAGCAGGATCAGGATTGGTGGTAGCAGGGTTTGCAGCATGTGACGAGTGTGGGGGTAGCCGCCGCCCAACACAAGATTTGCCGGATGTGACGCTGTCAGCACGATCTGTGTGCCGAATTCGCTACAATGCGGCGTCAGCGGTCGTGCACGGCGCGTGAGGGGGCTGGTTCGTGATCGACATTCCGGGCTATACGATCAAGCGCGAAATTGGCGCAGGCGGCATGGCGAGCGTGCATCTGGCGCTGCAGACGTCGCTGGATCGCGAAGTGGCGCTCAAGGTGATGTCGCCAGCGCTGGCCGCCGATCCCACGTTTTCCAAGCGCTTCCTGCAAGAGGCGCGCATGCTCGCCTCTTTGGCGCATCCGAATATCGTGGCGGTCTATGACGTCGGCGTGACTCCCGCGCAGTTGCATTATTTCTCGATGCAATACCTGCCAGGCGGCGATTTCGCCGCGCGCGTGGCACGCGGGATCGACGAGCGCGAATTGACCCAGACCGCCGCCGGAGTCGCCCACGCGCTCGGCTACGCGCATCAGCGTGGTTATGTGCACCGCGATGTCGCGCCGGGAAATATCCTGTACGACGCCAACAACAATCCCGTGCTCACCGATTTCGGCATTGCGCTGGCAGCGGCGGCCGGATCGCGTATCACCAGCGCCGGGTTCTCGGTGGGCACTAGCCACTACATGAGCCCCGAGCAGGCGCGCGGTGGCGATGTCGATCTGCGCTCGGACATCTACAGCCTCGGCGTGCTGTGCTATTACGGATTGACCGGCAAGCCGCCCTATGACGGTGCGGATGGGTTTGCGGTGGCCTATGCACACGTTTTCGAGCCGATTCCCCGACTGCCGGCCGAACGCGCACACTGGCAGCACCTGATCGACTGCGCGCTGGCCAAGGAGCCCAAGGATCGCTACGCCGACACCGAGGGATTTCTCGATGCGCTCGCCACGGTGGTGCCGCAGTATGCCGCGTTGTTCCGCGACGAGCCCATCGACACGCCGCCGGCTGCGCTGACGCCACCGGCCGCTATTGCGACGCTCGTCGGCATACCCGCGCCGCGCGCTGCCGGCAACGGCGCTGATGAGGCGCCACGCGCAGTGCACCGGTCGCCGGTTGCCGATACCCCAACGAATCCGAGCCTTCAGCGCGTCGTCGTCACACCACCGCCGGCATCAACAGGATCAGGCCGCAATTGGATGCGCCTCTGGCCGCTGCTGATCGTTCTGCTCGGCATCGGTCTGATCGGCTTTGCCCTGCTCGCACGCACGGGCAAACATCCGCCTGCCGCGCCGTTATCGTCAACAGCCACGGATCCGGTCAAGCCGAAATCCGTCCCGGAGAGCGCAGGTTCACCCGCGATTTTGACAGTACCCGCTGCGACTTCGCCAGCGGGCGCAGCAACGGGCTTGTCCGCGGCCGCCGTGCCTGCACAGCCAGTCGTTACCGCGATGGACAGCATCGATGCGGCGGAGGCGCTGGCGGCCGGGGCAATTGCTGAAGCCGAATTCCCGACCGTGGTCGATCCGGTGGAAGATGCGATCCGGCGCGGACGCATCGCCCTGTCTGCCCAGCGTCTGACCATGCCGCCGGGCGATAACGCGCTGGAGCGTTTCACCATTGCGCTCAAGCTCGATCCGAAGAACAAGCCGGCGAAACAAGGCATTGTGGATATTGCGAAAAAGTATATCGAGTTCGCGGGCAAGAATCTGGCGACCGGCGATGTCGTGCAATTCAGCCAGTTCCTGGATCGCGCCGCCGATGTGGTCAAGCCCTTGGCCGATGCCAGCGAGGTGACGGCCGCTATTACCACTGCGCGCCAGAAGGCTGCGGCGCCCTTGCTGGCGCAGGGAAAATCGCTGGAGGGCGGCTGGGACAAGGCCGGTGCCAAGGCCGCCTACGAAAAGGCCTTGCAACTGGATCCGAACAATGCTGCCGCGCGCGAAGGCCTCAAGACTGCCGCTGGCATCGGCGAAGCCGGATTTGCGTTCCGCGACAAACTCGCCGACGGCGCACAAGGGCCGGAGTTGGTGCTGGTGGATTCCCACTTGGCCATGGCACGCCGGGATGTCACCCGCGGCGAATTCCGGCGCTTCTGGAACGCAGCGGGCCGCGCCGCGTTTGCCGGCAAGGAGCTTTCCTGCCGCGATCGCGAATCGATCTTCCGCTCGTCAAAGAAACGCGGTTGGGAAAATCCCGACATCGCCCAGGACGATAGCCACCCGGTGGTATGCGTGGGCTGGCACGAAGCTGCCGCGTTCGCGCAGTGGCTGAGCAAGCAGACCGGCAAACACTACCGCTTGCCGAGTCCGGCGGAGTTCGACCGGGTCGCGCGCAGGGCGCCGACAGCCGAGTGCAAGGCCAATCTCGCCGACGCGTCGTACAAGCGTCAGTTCGACAGCCGTCAGGGCAGCGACTGCGACGATGGTTTCGCCGGAACCGCGCCCGTCGGCCGCTTCCCGGCAGTTGAGGGCATCCAAGATATCGACGGCAATGTGCGCCAATGGATGGGTGCGTGCGGCGGCGGCGCCAGCGCTGATGCCGGCAGCACTTGCCGCGATTTCATCGCCAAGGGCCGCGGCTGGCTGTCGCTCGCCAAGGAAGCGGTCAGCGTCAGCGATACGTATAGTGCCGATGTGGGCTTGAACAGTGTCGGCTTCCGCGTCGTGCGCGAGATTGAAAAGTAAACCGGTATATTCTTGCGGCACACCGCCCTGCGGCAGAACAAAGGCGAACCTAAATGAAGCTGCTTTTCCCGAATGGCGAACACGAACCGATCGAACTTCACGACGGCAGCATCCTAGTCGGCACAGGCCCGGATTGCACGGTGATGCTGGCCGCTCCCGGCATCGGTGCACGCCACTGTGAGTTGCGCACCCAGGGCGAACAGACGCTGGTGGTAGCGCTCGATACTCAGGCTGCGACCGTGCTAAATGGCAAGCAGATTGCGGGCGAGGCGCCGATCAAGCCCGGCGACCTGCTGCTGTTCGCCAAGGTGGGTTGCCGCGTTGTCGCCACGGAAAAGGTTGCGGCCGTGCCGCTACCGGTGCGCAAGCCCATGCCGTCCGGTGGTGACGACGATGGCCGCACGCGTGTGCGCATGGCCTTGCCAAAATATATCCTGCGGGGCGTTTCCGGGCCGACTTTTGGCAAGACCTACGCGATGGTCGGAACGCTGGTCGTTGGCCGCGGCAGCGATTGCGGAGTCTGCATTCCGACCGACGAGATTTCGCGTCAACATGCCAAGCTGCAGGTGGTCCCCGACGGCGTGATGGTCGAGGACATGGGCTCGGCCAACGGCACCTTCGTCAACAATCAGCGTGTGCATGCCGGCACTTTGCTCAAACCCGGCGACGAATTGCGCATGGATACCGTACGTTTCCTGCTGATGTCGCTTGGCATGGATGCACCGGCTGCCGCGACGGCACGTGCAGAAACGCCAGCACCGGCTGTCGAGGAAAAGTCCGGCAGGCTGCTGTGGATCGTTGCGGGCTTGGTGGTGCTGGGTGTGATCGTGCTGGGGGTGTTGCGTTATATGGGCGGACTCTGACGCACAGCTTGCGCTCAGCTGTCGAACACGATGCGCATCGATAGATCGATCGCGCGTACGTGCTTTGTCAGGGCGCCGATCGAAATATAATCCACGCCCGTCGCGGCCAACGCGCGCAGATCGTCGAGCGCAACGCTGCCGGAAACTTCCAGCGGCACGCGACCCGCGACTTGCGTCACGGCGCGGCGTACATCGGTGAGCGAAAATTCATCCAGCATGATTCGATCGACGTTGAGCGCCAGGGCGTCGCGCAATTCGGCAAAATCCTCGACTTCCACTTCCAGCAGCAACTGTGGGTGCCGCGCGCGTGCGGCCGTTACCGCAGCAGTCAGCGATCCAGCCGCGGCGATATGGTTTTCCTTGATCAGGATCGCATCGAACAGCCCAATGCGGTGATTGCTGCCGCCACCGCAGCGCACCGCATATTTCTGCGCCAGGCGCAGCCCCGGCAGGGTTTTGCGGGTATCGAGAATGATGCTGCGGGTGCCGTGCACCGCCTCGACGTGGCGCGCCGTGACGGTTGCCGTCGCCGATAGCGTTTGCAGGAAATTCAGCGCGCAACGTTCGCCGCCGACCAGGGCGCGCGCCAGTCCGCGCAAAGTACACAAGCTGTCATTTGCTGCAACGTGCGCGCCGTCGTCTACGGCCCAGGTGATTTCCATCGCCGGATCAAGCGCACGGAAGCAGGCATCGAACCACGGTCTTCCGGAAAGTACGGCCGGTTCGCGCGTGATCACGCGCGCACTGGCGCGGGCATCGGCAGGCAACAGGTCGGCGGTGACATCGCCGCTGCCGATATCCTCGGCCAGCGCGCGCTCGACGTCACCGAGCACGCTTTGCGGATCCGGTGGAGTGACTTGCGCAGTGGGCATCATGAACTTCCGTGGCGTGCGAACCGCGCCACTGATGCGCGGACGGGTGCGGAGTATACGATGCCGCGGATGCTCAGGCCGGCTGTGCCGGCTGCTCGCCAGCGGCCGGCGCGTGGGCCGCTTTCAGGCGTTCGACGATCGCGTCCAGCGCGCGGTCGAACAGCGGCACTTCCTCGAGGATTACCGCCGCACCCCGGCGGATTTCGGCCGCAATCGCGAACACGGTCTTGTCCGATACTTTCAGACCCTTGCGATTGACGAACAGGTACTTGGAGCTGATCGGGCTGATCCACGACAGCTTGGCGCGTTCTTTGGCGCCGCTATTTGGATCGGTGAACTCGATCCAGGTGCCGACCTTCATCTGCTTGGCCTGGTTCAGGCATTCATCGTCGTCGTTGTAGTTCGCCTCGGGCGGTGCTTCCACCTCAGAACGCAGCACGATCTCCTCTTCGACCGGGCTATCCACCGCTGCCGCCGTTGCCGCCGCCTTGCTGACGATCTCAAGTAGCGGCGCGCGTTGCTCATTGACCTGGGTGGTTGACTCCGACAGCGCCGGCTGCTCGCTATTGAGCATTTTTCCATAGAACGCATTCAGCTCGTGCATCAGCTGTTTGACGTCGTTTTCGTGGTAAGCCACCGTCGCCAGACCGTGACGCAGGTTCTTTTCCAGCGGCGGCAGCAGGCCTTTCAGGCGCGTTCTCTCGGCGTCCGTGGTTTTCGGTTCTGCGCTCCAGGCAAATTCGTCGGCAAAACGCAGCGCTTGGCGCCACTCGTTGGAATCCTCGCCCTGACGCAGCAGGGTAAGCACCAGATAATTGGCCCAGGGTCGAGTCAGCACATTGTGCACAATGTCCGGCAGCTGCTTGCCCTCGATGCGCTTGAGAACTTCGCGCGCCGAGATGCGCCGCGCCGAATGCAATTTCTCGCGCCCGCGGGTGGCTTCGGCGGCGCGCTGCTCGGCAAGGTCGGCGCGTTTCTTGTTCGATTCGAGGAAGGTTTCGAATTCGCTGCGGGTGCGATCGAAGATGCCCAGATCGTCGTCGAAATCCTTGAGCAGCGATTCGACCGTCTGCTTCACCTTGTCGTGCAGCCGGCGATCGCGATCGGATTCTTCCGACCAGCCCATGCAGGCCTGGGCCAAGGTGTCGAGCAGTTGCCGGGCCGGATGGCTCTTCTGCGCGAACAGGTGCTTGTCGAGCAGGGCCACCTTGAGAAACGGAATCTGCAGACGTCCGAGCAGGGCCTGCATCTGCGGCGGCAGGTTGCGGTCCGACAGAATGAACTCGAACAACATGCCGACCAGATCGATGGTGTCTTCGTCGGCGCCGGCCACATGCGCCTTGCCGCTGCCGTGGAATTTTCCGGCCTGATCGAGCAACTCCTGCTTGACCTGCTGCACCGCCTGCGCGGCATCTGCCGCCGTCGTGGCCTGCGCCACCATGGCCTGGTTCTGCAGCAGTGTGAGCGCCGACAACAGTTCAGTCGGTGCGATGCTCGGCATGCCGGGCAGGTAGCGCGCGCCGCCGCCACTGGCCTCCAGCGTGGAGCGGCGATCGGCGAGCAGCGAGCGCACGGTGTTGTAGATCTCGATTTGCAAGTGCGCGGCGGCCGCTTCGTAGGGCGTTGCATACACATGCATGCTGGCGACCGACGCATCGACAGCGTCCGCTGCGCCGGCCGGGGCACCCGCCGGCATCGACCCGGGCGCACGCCTCGTGCCAGGTGCCAGGGCATAGCGGATATGCGGCAGCACGCCTGCCTGGATCAATTGTTCGTTGATCTCGTCATACATCGTATCCAGGCCGGACATCACGTAGCGGTCGAACAGCTTCAGGATGATCAGGCGCGCATTGACCATCAGATCCAGCTCGCGCATCGCCAGCCGGAACGCCTGGCACAGATGCGCGGGGGCGATCGGGTTGGTGGCGTCCTCGACAGTGGACCCACCGCGGATCACCGACAGCCGCTGGTTCAGTGCGTTCAACTGCGGCGAAAGCCGACTCTCGGCCTTGGCGACGGTGCTGGTGATGGCCAGGGATTCTTCCAATTCGGTGTCGTCGAGCAGGGATAAATCGCCGCTGCTGCCCTGGGAGGCAATCTCGGTCTTGGCTGCCGCCAGCTTGTCGATGGCGAAATCGTTGAATACCTTGCTCAGTTGCTCCTGGAACAGACGCTCGACCAGTTGGCGCTTCAACCGCACCTTGCGCATGCCGTCGAAATACAGCGTTTGTGCGGCATTGTTTTCGGCCTTCTCGGCCAAACCAAACATCGCGTCATCGATATTTTCGAACAGGGTATTGACCAGCCCCTGAACGCGTTTGAGTGCGGTGCCGCGCACCGCCTTTAGCAATTCGCCCAAGCGGTCGACAGCTCCGGTCTGGCTGGCTTGGCGTTGCTGTAGATCGATGATTTTATTGTTATCGTTGGAGTTGCTCATCGCCCTGTCCGATGCTGCGCCCGCGGGTAATTTTTGCATGGCGCCAGCAAGCAATATAATTGATGGATTGCAACGGAACGTGAATCCCATCACAAAATATGCGCGAGTCCCGGTAACCGGAAAATAGCGCCGATAAACGGCGCGCAGCCGATGCCTACTGCGGAAACGCCTTCAGTTGGGTGGTGCCGATCGCTTCATCGGCGAGCATGACCGGAATATCGTCTTCGATACGATAAATGACCTTGCCATCGGCCGTGATCAGCCCGCCTTGCAAGGGTGCGGACACCGCCGCGGCCGCCGTCGTGAGCACGCCGCCCTGCGCGATGGCGCGATTGAGCACCTCCAGTTGGGTTTTGCTCAGCGGTTTGACCGGGCTTTTCGTCACCGGATCACACAGAATATCGAGCAGGCGTTTGTCCATCGGGTGAGATCAATAGCGATCATTAGGCAGTTGCGCCTAGAATAATGTCTTTCCGGGGCATTGACCATGAAAACAGGTAACGCGCCACGTGCGCAAATCGGCGTGGTGATGGGTTCGCACTCGGATTGGGAGACCCTCCAGCACGCGGCGGATACGCTCGATCGCCTGGGCATCGCCCACGAAGTGCGCGTGGTCTCGGCGCACCGCACGCCGGATCTGCTGTTCGACTACGCCGCGCAGGCGCAGGCGCGCGGTCTGCGCGCGATCATTGCCGGTGCCGGCGGTGCGGCGCATCTGCCTGGCATGCTCGCGGCGAAAACAGCCGTGCCGGTGCTTGGTGTGCCCGTGCAATCGCAGGCGCTGCGGGGTATCGATTCGCTGCTGTCGATTGTGCAGATGCCGGCGGGCATTCCGGTGGCGACATTCGCCATCGGCCAGGCCGGCGCAATCAACGCTGCCCTGTTCGCGGCGGCCTTGCTGGCTGCGCACGATGCCGCAGTCGCGAAAAAACTCGACGAGTATCGCGCGGCGCAGACGCAGCAGGTGCTGGCGAAATCCGATCCGCGCAGCGCATGAGCACGCTCGGAATTCTTGGGGGCGGCCAGCTAGCGCGTATGCTGGCTCTGGCG
>JANXVS010000393.1 GCA_025351555.1 Pseudomonadota bacterium
CCTGGATCACGTAGACCATGAACAGCGTCCAGAACGGAATCTTGTTGCCCGCATCGACCAGGTGGGTCAGCGCAAACATCAGCAGGAGGAAGGCTGCGCCGTTGCCAATCAGGCCGAGTCCGAACTTGCGCGGAATCGATGGCTCGCGGTTGCGCTTGGCCAGCGCGACCCAGGCCATCGCGACCAGCGGTGCCAGTGCGATGACGCCGATCGGATTGACCGACTGGAACCAGGCCACCGGGAATTCCCAGTTGCCGAACATGCGATTGACGATCTTTTCCGCGAGGAAGTTGAACGAACTGCCAGCCTGCTCGTAGAACATCCAGAACAGGATGTTGAAGACGAAGATGATCAGCATGGCGATGACCTTGTCGCGCGGCACTGCACCTTCGCGGATGCCCTCGAGCAGCAGCATCGCCGCCAGCGCCAGGAACATGATGCCGAGCACCCAGGCCAGTACGTCGGCACCCAATTTTGCGAGCAACAGGTACACGATCGGCACCATGATCGCCGCGCCGACCAGGACGATGCCAAAATTTCGCTTAGGGGACTTGTCGGCCGGCGGTCGACCGATACCGTGCAGCTGACGGCGGCCGAACCAGAACCAGATGAAGCTCAGGATCATGCCGACGCCGGTGCATGCAAACACGACCTTGTAGTTCTGCTGCAGCGGCGTGTCGGTGATCACGCTTGCCAGCCAGCCGGTCAGCAGCGGCGAGAAGAAGCTGCCGGCATTGATGCCCATGTAGAAGATCGTGAAGCCGGCGTCGCGGCGTATGTCGTTTTGCGCATACAGCTGGCCGACCATCGTCGAGATGTTCGGCTTGAACAGGCCGTTGCCGACGATCACCAGCGAAAGGCCGAGCTCGAACACATCCATGCTCGGAATCATCATCACGAACAGGCCTGAGCCCATGATCGCCGCGCCGAGCAGAATCGAGCGTTGGTAGCCGATCAGGCGGTCAGCCGCATAGCCGCCGAGTAGACCGGATGCATAGACCAACGCCAGGTAGGCCCCGTAGATGCGGTTGGCCGGCGCCTCGCCGGTGCCCGATCCGCTGAAGAACTGGGCGACGATATACAGCGTCAGCGCCCAGCGCATCCCGTAGAACGAAAAGCGCTCCCAGAACTCAGTCATGAACAGCATCCACAGGGGACGCGGGTGACCCATCAGTTCGGGGAAGTTCGGGGGCGTGGTTACCTGCTCAACGCTCGCGCTGCCTGCTGCCATTTTTCTTACTCCGCTGCCGCCGCGCCCCTGTCGCACGGCTGAAATTGCGCACCGCGTACGAGCGACCGCGTAGCATCAGGGCGTGTCACATGTAACCGTTGCGCGTCGCTGCGTCAAACGTTACCGGTGCTGCGCCGCGCAAACGCCGTTGAAATGCACACGGCTCGACACGTCCCTCTGCAAATTCACTCCTTGACGGTTACGGTGCGCAGCGCCGCGGCTGCCGCGGCATCGCTGGCGTGGTCATTGTGCGTTGAAGATAGGCGTTTCATCAGCGGCAGCAGCACGACCGCGAGCACGATCCCCCCGGCCGCAACGAAACCGAGCTTGTTGAACAGGCTCGTATAGATCGCCAGGCTTTCCAGCGGATTCGTGAGATTCTCCGGAATGCTCGCGAGGTTGGCGACGATGCTGCCGAGATACTGCGACACGCCGACCGCGACGAAATACGCGCCCATCATGAAGCCGCCCATGCGCGCCGGCACGTAGCGCGCGATCATCGCCAGGCCGAGACCGCTCACGAGCAATTCGCCGAGCGAGTAGAAACCGTAGCCCCAGATCATGTACCACGACGATACCTTGCCGTCGACCGCGGTGCCGCCGCTTATGCCGAAGATGAAGAAGCCGATCGCGACGACGACGAAGCCGAGCACGAATTTCGCTGCGACCGGCAGATCGCGGCCGGATTTGCCCATGTGCGTGTAGATCCACGCGAGCACGGGTGACAGCAGCATGATCCAGATCGGATTCAGCGCCTGATACTGGCCGGGCGACCAGGGCCACATGTCGAAGCCGAACAACTTCCATTCGAGACTGACGTTGTGCAACGCGAACAGCGTCAGCGAGGTCGCCATCTGCGAATAGAAGATGAAGAACAGGATCGTCTGCACGGTCAGCACCAGCGCGGCGACCAGGCCGGCGCGTTCGCTACGCTCGCCGACCACGATCATGTACACGAAAATCGCGAAGACGGTGAGGCCGGCAAGGATTACCGCGATGTCGCGCGCGGCCGAGTACTGCACGATGAACGTCACGACGAACACGCAGACGAGGCCGACGCCGAGGATCAGCCAGAGCCGGTCCCAGCGCACGGGCTGCTCATCGGGCGGCGAGCCGATGTTCTTGAGCGTGCGCATCATCATCACGTAGTTGATGAGGCCGAGGATGAGGCCAGCGAAGCAGAACGCGAACGCGGCGTGCCAGCCAAAATGGTCCTTGATGACAGGGGTCGCGAGTTGGGATACGGTCGAACCGACGTTAACGGCCATGTAGTAGAGCGTGAACGCGCTATCGATCTTCGCGTCGTTGCCCTCGTAAATGCGCCGGACCATGTTTGCGGCGTTGGCCTTGAACAAGCCGTTGCCGACGACGATGACGCCCATCGACACGTAGAGGAAGTACAGGTTGTCGGACGGCACGGAGAGCATGAAGTAGCCGAGCGCGAGGATCGCTGCGCCGATCGGCATC
>JANXVS010000396.1 GCA_025351555.1 Pseudomonadota bacterium
ATGCGAATTCATCACCGGGATGAATGTTGCGAAGTGCCGTGGCGTTGTCGCGATTCTCAAGTAGTTTTTGCAGATCAGTCGACGACAGGCCCTGTTGCCGGAAAATATCGCCAACCGTCTGGCCGGCGTGCACCGTCACGATTTGCCAGTCGCTGTCATCGACCGTCTGCGTTGTGGGAGCCGGTTCCGCACCGGCACCCGCTGTTTCATTTGGCGGCAGCGGAGGCACGTCGAGGCTTAGCGTGGTCAGATCATCTGGCTGGCGTGTGGCGTTTGCCCAACGTGGGATCACGGCGCCGGCAAACATCGTCAACGTCAGCAGCAAGCCGGCAATGATCCAGTGTCTGCGCCGCCATGAAACCGGCGCGGCGATGATGTCGCGTAATAATGTTCGCATCGGGGATACTTTATAAAAGTGGAAATGTGCGCTGCGCTGTCGGTATCCATCCCTCAACCGCTGTCCGGCCCGTCGTATAAAATGAGCGGCGCTGTTATTCTTGGGCACGTTCGGCATCCGGCAAACGCGACGTACCTTAGCCGCTGCACTGACCCCCGTCAACGCTAGGTGAAATAAGGATTTGCGCGGGCTGAATGGTTAACGAATAATTAACGCCAAGTGCTGTTTTTGCGTTCCAATCGTCCGTTCACAACATCGCCGAACACTGTTCGAGTTTCGGTCTCGTCGAGGTGTTTCATGAATGACATTGCGGCGGCGCTCGACCAGATCGGTCGAGGCGCTGAGGAAATCATCAAGCTTGCCGATCTTGAGGCACGCCTCAAGCTGGGTCGTCCACTGCGGATCAAGGCGGGATTCGATCCGACCGCGCCGGATCTGCATCTGGGGCACACGGTGCTGCTCAACAAGATGCGCCAGTTTCAGGACCTGGGCCATCAGGTGATTTTCTTGATTGGCGATTTCACCGGCATGATCGGCGATCCGAGCGGCAAGAACGTCACGCGCAAACCGCTTACGCGCGAAGATGTGCTCGTCAATGCCGAAACCTATGCCGCACAAGTATACAAAGTGCTGGATCGTGAACGCACCGAGCTGCGCTTCAATTCCGAATGGTTCGGCGCAATGAGTGCTGCCGATATGATCAAGCTTGCCGCGAAGCACACGGTCGCGCGCATGCTCGAGCGCGATGATTTCGACAAGCGCTATAAAAGCGGCCAGTCCATTGCGATCCACGAATTCCTGTATCCGCTGGTCCAGGGCTACGATTCGGTAGCGCTCAAGGCCGACCTGGAACTCGGCGGCACCGACCAGAAATTCAACTTGCTGGTCGGGCGGCAATTGCAGGAAGACGTCGGCCAGCCTCCACAGATCGTGCTGACGATGCCCTTGCTCGAGGGCACGGACGGCGTTAACAAGATGTCCAAATCACTCGGCAACTACATCGGCATCAACGAGCCGGCGAACGAGATCTTCGGCAAGGTGATGCGTCTTTCGGACGATCTGATGTGGCGTTACTACGAGCTGCTTTCGTTCGCCAAATCGCTGACCGACATTGCCGGGATGCGCGAAAGCGTTGCAGCGGGTGCCAATCCACGCGACTTCAAGATGCAACTCGCCGCCGAGTTGACGGCGCGCTTTCATGATCAGGCGGCGGCGCAGGTGGCGATTGGGCATTGGCACGATGTCGTGCAAGGTGGCGGTGTACCGCAGGATATTGCGTTGACGACCATACCCGTGCCGGCAGACGGCATCCGCATTGGCGCGCTGCTCAAGGCGGCAGGCCTTGCGCCGAGCACATCGGAAGCGTTGCGCAAACTCGGCGAGCGCGCTGTGCGAGTCGATGGTGCCGTGGTCGAAAATCGCGAGTTGACTTTGGCCGTTGGCGCAGAGCATCTGTTGCAACTGGGCAAGCGCGGTTACGCGCGCGTGCGCCTGGTATCGGCCGACTGAATTCACTGGCTCAACATCTGTTGACGGCGGGGTTAGCGGATGTATAATGCGCGGCTCCGCGGACGAAACGTCAGTGGGTTTGTTTGAGTTCTTTGACAGTGTGCGCAGGTGACTTGTGTGGGCGCCTTGGGGTGGATTTACTGTCCATCGAGATACAA
>JANXVS010000400.1 GCA_025351555.1 Pseudomonadota bacterium
AGAAGGCGCTAAACGACCAGCGCGTAGCGTCGAACAAGGTCGAATGGGCGCTCGGCAAGCTCAGTGACATCAAGCGCACGGATTTCCAGCCACGGGACGCCCGCATCTTTCCTGGCTGGTACGCACCGGTGATCGCGGTCGAAAACGGCCACGCCCGCAGCACAGTTTGTGCCGCTGCGTGTGAAAGACGCCGTGCAGGTCGAGAAGGTTGAGGCGATGGCGGCGACGGCGATGGAGCTGTGGTGGCCCAGTGGAGTTCGCGTGCGCATTGCCGCGGGGGTTGATGCGGCCTGGGTGGCGACGGTACTGGGCGCAGTCACATGCTGACACCCGCGTCGTGGTGGATCGCAGTGACACCGGTGGACTTGCGGCGCGGCATGGACGGATTGCTGGCCACCGTGGTATCGGAACTGGGCCGCGATGCACTGGATGGCACGGCGTACATCTTCCGCAACCGTGCCGGTTCACGGATCAAGATGGTGTTCGGCGATGGCACCGGGGTGTGGTTGTGCCAGCGCCGGTTGCACCGTGGCCGCTTCGTGTGGCCGCGTGCAGGTGATCGCGTGTGCGAGATCGACGCAGGATCATTTGCATGGCTGTGCGCGGGTGTGGATTGGCAACGCTTGAGTGCAAAAACTCTTGCAGGCGCACAACTGTAAAGGTATACTATGCAGCATGACATCCACGCTGCCGCACGCCATCGATCCACACACTCCGGACGATGTCGCTGCGTTGCGCCGCCAGGTGCAGGAGCAGCTGCAGATAATCGCCGAACGCGACGCGATCATTGCCGGTCGCGATCGCGACATCGTCTACAAAGACGCCAAGATCGCCACGCTGACCCACGAGATCGCGCGCCTGAAGCGCTGGATGTTCGCCGCACGCTCCGAACGTATGGATCCAGCGCAGCGTGCGCTGTTCGAAGAGAGTGTGGCCAACGATATCGCCGCGCTCGAAGTGCAGCTGGACGCCTTGCGCGAGCCAGCCACGCCGCCGCGCGATCTACCCCGGCGCGAGGCGCTGCCTGCGCATCTGCCACGCATTGAAACACGCATCGAACCCGATTCCTGCCAGTGCGCGGCCTGCGGTGCGGCCTTGACCCTGATTGGCGAAGACGTTACCGAGTTGCTCGACTGCGAGCCAGTCACGTTCTTCGTGCAGCGCCACGTTCGCCCGAAGTATGCCTGCCGCACGTGCGAGACGATCACGGCCGCGCCCGTTCCTGCAGCGATCATCGATCGCGGTCGTCCGGCGCCGGGCCTGCTGGCCCAGGTGTTGATATCCAAATATGCCGATCATCTTCCTCTGTATCGCCAGCAGCAAATCTATCAGCGCAGCGGCGTGGAACTGGCGCGTTCGACCTTGGCCGGCTGGGTGGGCGCCTGTGGTGTGGCGCTGACACCGCTGGTAGAGGCGATGAAAACCGAGCTGCTTTCATTGCTAGTGCTGCATGCCGACGAAACTCCGGTCGCGCAGCTGGATCCGGGGGCGGGCAAGACCCATCGATCGTATCTGTTTGTCTATCGCAGTGCCGATCCGAATACCGATATCACGATCTTCGATTACTGCCAGACGCGCAGCGGCGAACACGCCCGGCGTTTCCTCGGCGACTGGCGCGGTGCGCTCATGGTTGACGATTTTGGTGGTTATAAGAACCTGTTCCCTCAGATCACCGAGTTAGGCTGCTGGGCGCACGCGAGAAGGAAGTTCCACGACCTGGTGGAATCCAAGTCCAGCACGCGTGCACACGAAGTGCTCGAACCGATCGCGCAGCTCTACCATATCGAAGCCAACGCCAAGGGACTGGATCCACCGCAACGCGGCGCGTATCGCCAACTTCACGCGGCACCGATTCTCGATCGCATCCGGCAATGGATGGCGGACCTGCGGCCGACCGTTGCTGATGGCACAGGTCTGGCCAAAGCGATCGACTACACTCGCAAACGATGGGTCGCGCTCACGCGCTATCTGGATGACGGGCGATATCCGATCGACAACAATTCCGTCGAGAATGCGATCAGACCGATAGCTCTCGGAAGGAAAAATTGGTTATTCACCGGATCAGAAGCCGCCGGCATACGTGCCGCCGCAATCATGAGCCTGATCGCCACCGCCAAGAACAACGGTCACGATCCGCACGCCTACCTGCGCGACGTTCTCATGCGTCTGCCGACGCATCCGAACCGGCGCATCGCCGAACTGTTGCCGCATTGCTGGCAGGCGACGACCGCGTAACACGGCCTCGCCGAAATAATCAACATGGCGTCACCGCTCGCTTACCAACGAACGAACATGCGCCGATGCCTACGCCTACTAACAATGAACCGATCACCAGCGCGAGCAACGCGCTAGGAACGACGTGAAGTAGGATTTGCCAGTAGCTGGCTTTCAAGGCGCTAACGCTTGAGCTAAGCGGCCGCTGCCGCGATGAGGTTCAGTTTACACCGTGGCCATTCGCAG
>JANXVS010000438.1 GCA_025351555.1 Pseudomonadota bacterium
CCCTGCAAGCCAAGGCGGTTGGCGGCACGGTCACGCAACAATGTGGTGCGGTGGCGATCACGACGAACATGTTCAATCCATCCGCACTCGGCAGCAATCTGTGCAGCAGCGGAGGCCGCGCCAACAGCAACCAGAATCCGACGATTTCGGGAGATGGCAAGAAAATCGCCGTGGACAGCGATGCCCCGCAACCTGGGACCAGCAGCATCAACAACAATCCGTATGTACAGAAGACCGTAAGCGATTCGAGCACGGTCGCCGGACTCAGCGGCGATTACAGCGGGCAATGGTTCGATCCGAATCAGTCCGGCCAAGGCTTGGTGATCGATGAATTGAACGGTGGCTTCATGGAAATGATCTGGTTCGTCTATACCGGCGGACAACCGACCTGGGTGCTGGGCGCGGGCAAATTGCAGACGGGTAGCGGTGCCGCAGCCGGGTCAGTTGTGGTGCAGATGGATCAAGTCGCCATCTACAAGGGTGTTTCGTTCCCGTTGGGAACCGCTAAGGCAACGCCAAATCTGTGGGGCAGCATCACCCTGACGTTCACCGATGCGAATACCGGTACGATGTACTGGACCAGCAGTTATCCAGGATTCAATTCCGGCACCATGCAAATCCAGCATTTCCTCCCGGTGTCGTTGCCGGCTGCCGATGCAGCGGGTACGAAGATCAAGTCCTGTCATTCGGGTAACTGGAAAGAGCCAAACAAATCCGGGCACGGTTTTGAATTCGCGGTATTGGCGACGACGCCCCCGATTCTGGCTGTGGACTGGTTTGCGTTCACGCCGACGGGAGCGCCGGTTTGGCTATATGGCTCGGCAACGATCAGCGGCAACAGCGTGCAGGTGCCGCTGGGTTTGATCAACGGAGCGGGAGCGAAATTTCCGCCGAATTTCGATTCGCAGCACGTCACCCAGAATCCCTGGGGCACGGCGACCTTCACGTTCACCGATATTTCGCACGCGCATGTGGCATGGAATTCGACGATTCCCGGCTATGGCGCGGGGCAGGCGGACTTGGTGCCCACGCTCGGCCCCGGGGCGCTGGCGCGGCGAGCTTGCCAATAGCCGTCCAAATGCAACAATGCTGGCGAGCGCAGACTTGTCAGCTTGCGCTTGTGGCATGATGAACCGCTTGCGCAATGGAGCGTTCGATGTCCACGTCCGAAACGGCTGATGATCGGCAATTGCAAGATCTGGCGCACACCATAGCGGCCATGTTCACGCAGCGCGGCGCGACCCTGGTCACGGCCGAATCCTGCACCGGCGGCTGGATTGCAAAGACGCTGACCGACATCGCCGGCTCGTCGTCATGGTTCGAGTGTGGCGTCGTTGCCTACAGCTACGAGGCCAAGGAAGCGTTGCTCGGTGTGCGTCCGGAAACGTTGGAGCATCAAGGTGCGGTCAGCCGCGAAACCGTGATCGAGATGGTCTCGGGTGCGCTCGCGCGCTTTGGCGCGACGGTTGCTGTGGCGGTCACCGGTATCGCCGGCCCCAGCGGCGGCATGCCTGATAAACCGGTTGGCACGGTGTGGATTGGCTGGAAGCGGCGTGGCGGCTATGCGCAGTCGGAGCTGTTCCATTTCGCCGGCGATCGCGAGGCGGTGCGCCGCCAGACCGTCGCCGCGGCGCTACGCGGCGTTCAGAAAATTCTTACAAGCTGACGGGTGATTTGGCGCATGCGGGGGTATCCTCGGTATGGGATACTTCAGTTCATGCAAGAGGCTCGTGGCCGCTGTCGCAGCCATTGAGACGCATGCACACCACCCTGAATTCCCCACGTATACTTTCGAGGAACTAGCAATGGATGACAACAAGCGCAAGGCGCTCTCTGCCGCGTTGGGCCAGATCGAAAAACAGTTTGGCAAGGGCGCGGTGATGCGCATGGGTGACCGCAGCGCCGAGCCGATCGACACCGTCCCGACCGGTTCGCTGATGCTCGATATTGCGCTTGGCATCGGCGGCTTGCCGCGCGGACGCGTGGTAGAGATCTACGGACCAGAATCGTCCGGCAAGACCACGTTGACTTTGCATGTGATCGCCCAGGCGCAAAAGCTCGGCGGCACCTGCGCCTTCATCGATGCCGAACACGCGCTCGATCCGATCTACGCCGAGAAGCTCGGCGTGAAGGTCGACGACCTGCTGGTCTCGCAGCCGGACACCGGTGAGCAAGCGCTGGAAATCGCCGACATGCTGGTGCGATCGAGCGCGATCGATGTCGTGGTCATTGATTCGGTCGCTGCGCTGACGCCGCGCGCCGAAATCGAAGGCGAGATGGGCGATCAACTGCCGGGCCTGCAGGCGCGCCTGATGTCGCAGGCGCTGCGCAAGCTGACCGGCAATATCAGCCGGTCCGGGACGATGGTCATCTTCATCAATCAGTTACGCATGAAGATCGGCATGATGATGCCGGGACAGAGTCCGGAAGTCACCACGGGCGGCAATGCGCTCAAGTTCTACGCCTCGGTGCGCCTGGATATCCGCCGCATCGGCGCCGTGAAGAAGGGCGAGGAAATCATCGGCAACCAGACCAAGATCAAAGTGGTCAAGAACAAGCTCGCGCCGCCGTTCAAGCAGATCGTCACCGAGATCCTTTACGGCGAAGGTATTAGCCGCGAAGGCGAATTGATCGAAATGGGTAGCGACAACAAGATCATCGAGAAATCCGGTGCCTGGTATAGCTACGGCGGCGAACGTATCGGCCAGGGCAAGGACAACGCGCGCCAGTACCTCAAGGACAACCCGACCGCCGCCAAGGAAATCGAGGAAAAACTGCGTGTGGCGTTGCAGCCGGGCAAAGCGGCGGCGCCCGCAGCGCCCGCGGCGGCGGCGGAGTTGGAAGAAGTGTGATTGCGTAGCGCCTGAATCATGGGGCGCAAACGCGTCGAAAAAACGCAAGTCAGCGCCTACGACAAGGCGCTGACTTTGCTCGTGCGCCGCGAGCACTCCGCCCGCGAGTTGAAATTGA
>JANXVS010000476.1 GCA_025351555.1 Pseudomonadota bacterium
TCCTGATTCCCGGATTCGATTATGCCGCCAACCTCAGCTTCGGGTGCAATCCAGCGCGCGCGGCCAGCGTGAGCAGCATGTCAAGACTGAAGTCCTGCCACTTGCCTTGCGTGAGCCTGGAAACACGCGGCTGAGTGATGCCAAGGCGCTTGGCCGCCTCTGCTTGAGTCCAACCTTGCGCCTTCAGGTGTTGTTCCATGCGGATCATTACTTCGGCACGTAGCGCCATGACCTGCGCCTCGGCTTCGTCAAAGCCGAGATCGACGAAAACATTACCGCTGCCCTTGATAACGCGGGTATCGTTCCAGCGAGGGTCGGTCTTTTTCATGGCTCAACCTCCAATCATTCGGTAACGCTTGGCCGCAAGTTCAATGTCTTGGTTGCGTGTCTTCTGGGTCTTCTTCTGGAAAGCGTGTAGCACGTAGACCGCATCGGCGAACTTGGCAACATAGATGACCCGGAATGCGCCGCGCGCATCGCGCACGCGCACCTCGTAAGCACCCGCGCCGACGTTCGGCATCGACTTGAAGTCGATCGGTTCTCCGCCAAACTGCACCCGCATCAACTCCACGCCAAGCGCGTGACGCACAGCGGCAGGCATGGCGCGGATGTCGTCCTGACTGGTGCCGAGAAACTCAAGAGGTTTCATCGCTTAATTCAGTCTATATCAAAATCTGCATATCATGCAAGTATTTGCATATGGCTGTAACAGCTGTACTGATGATGTCGGCAAACATCAATGACGCGTCCGGCCAGAGTCTTGTCTTCGGCATCGTATTCGATGCGGGCGGTGTGACCCTTTTATGTGGTGGTATTCATGGTGTGATTCCAAGGCTGGTCAAAAGCTTACGCGCCTCTCACCGCCGATACGCCCCCGCCAACGTATTCAAATGCACCCGCTCCGCATCGCGCAGAAACGGTGCGATCAGCAGCATCACCTGGTAGATGCCGTGGGTGAGGTCTTCCTGGCTGGCATCCGGGCGCGCGCCGCGGACGGTGTTGTAGTTGAGCCAGAAGGTGGCGACGAGCAATACGTTTTCGGCGGTGGCGTGGATTTCGTCAGGTGTGGCACGCAGGATTTCGGCTCGCGCGAGGCCTTTCAAAACCTGTTCAGCACTCGCGGCGGCGCGATTGAGGATGCGCGCGAAATGCTGCTTGAGTTTGCGGTTGCGCGAGACGATGTCGACCAGGTCGCGGTATAGAAATCTGAATGTCCACATGCACTCGAACACCAGGTGCAGTTGCATCCAGATATCTTCGAGATTCGGCAGGCGGCCATCGGGCACGAGCAGCGCCAGATCCATGCGCGCCTCGTAGCGCGCGAACAACTGCTCGACGATGTCGTCCTTGTTGCGGTAGTGGTAGTAAAGATTGCCGGGGCTGATGCCAAGCTCGTCGGCGATGTGATTGGTGGTGACGTTGGGCTCGCCCTGCGCGTTGAACATCGCAAGACTCGTCTCCAGAATGCGATCCTTCGTCTGCTTGGAAGCCATCTTAAAAACTACTGCGCTCGACCTGATCCAATATTGAATCAGGCGTCCGTAGGTTGCTTCCTCGCATCGCCGTTGCGACGCTCGACCTCATGTACATCTGAGTACACTCCGGTTCCTGCGCTCAGTGCGGATATGGCTTCGGCTCATGGTGGCGCTCGCCGACGGCGATCAGCTGCCGAGCTTCTTCACCAGATCGACGTATTTCTGCATCGCGTCGTCGGCTTTCATGCCCTTGAGCTTGCCCCAGGCCTCGTACTTGGCGGTGCCGACGAAATCGAAGAAGCCCGGCTTGGGGCCGCTGACATCGCCGTCGGAGCCCTGCTTGTACAGCGCGTAGAGCTTGAGCAGCGTATCGTTATCCGGACGCTCGCCCAGTTTCTTGATGTCTTCGGCGGCTTGATTGAATTTCGCTTTCAGGTCGGCCATTGCGTTCCCCGATATTGCTGACTTTTCCACCATCATAGACGATGGCAACTAATTGAAAAGTGCGGCCAAGGATGGCCGCTTCTTGATTTTTGCCATCATGGACGATGGCAATGGCATCGTCAACGCGACCGCATTTTGATTGGCCGCTTTGATTGGCGTCGATCGCGCGTTATCTTAGGCACCACGAGCAGCGCAACGATCAAGAGGAAGACGACATGACGTATTTCGTGACCGGGGCGACGGGCTTCATCGGTCGGCATCTGCTGGAGGAACTGCTGGTGCGCAAAGGCGATATCTATTGCCTGGTGCGCAAGGGCTCGCAGAACAAGTTCGATTCGCTGCGCGCGGGCTTTGGCGACGCGGGCGAGCGCCTGATCGTGGTGACTGGCGATCTGGCCAAGCCGGCGCTTGGCGTCACGCCGGCGCAGCGCAAGGCGCTCGCAGGCAAGATCAAGCACTTCTTCCATCTGGCCGCGATTTACGACCTCGGCGCGGATGCCGCGAGCCAGGTCGTTGCCAATGTCGACGGCACCCGCCACGCGCTGCAACTGGCCGATGCATTCAAGGCCGGATGCTTCCACCACGTCAGCTCGATCGCGGTTGCCGGCTTGTATACCGGCGTGTTTCGCGAAGACATGTTCGACGA
>JANXVS010000481.1 GCA_025351555.1 Pseudomonadota bacterium
AATCGCCAATGGCCTCGGCGCGCGCACGCCGGACAGCGCAATCCCTTCGGCCAACGTGACCGGAACACCGCACTGCGGCACTTCGCTTCTGTCCCGTACTGCGCCATGAATTCCACCATCGACAGACCCGCCTGGAACTGCACTTGATTCATCGCCATGACCCACCTCCATACCGAATGTGGGTGCTACCATCTCCCGTTGCCGTCTCAAATCACGCGACCGCTGGCTGAGGAACGAAGCTAATCAGGATTTATTTTGAGTTCATCGGCTTGGCGTAATGTCTGCCCCGGAGTCAGCAGCAGCGTGCGTGCGCAGGCTCCGTTAAAAGTTTCTTCCGGACGCACGCGGGCGATTCTCTCGAACCGTCCCGGATCCCAGCCGACTATTGCCGTGTTAGCTCGCGGTATCAGATTGTTGGCGGGACGCGGAAGTAATCGTGGTGCGCCAAAACAATCTGCGCACCTCATCTCGATGGTCTGCAAATGTTTGCATGACTTTGAACCCTCGCCTCAGGCGATCCAAGGAGGAATCCATGAGTATCCATCGTAGCAATATCATCAAACTCGCCGCCCTGGCGATCGCAATGTCTGCCGCGCTGCCAGCGCTGGCCGACGAGACGGCTGTGACGGTCACCAAGGGCAATCATCACTACACCTACTATCGTGACCACGACATCTATTTCTCGCCCGAGAGCAAGACCTATTACTGGATGGATAACGGCACGTGGCAGTCTGGCGTGTCGCTGCCGTCCACCTACCAGAGTTACATTTCGGCCGGTGGCGTGGATATCGAACTGGACACCATGAAGCCCTACGAGCGCAATGACTATGTGGTGGCGCACTACAAGAGTGGCGGGCCGGCAACACAGGAGACGACCACCACCGAACATTCGACTTCCGATAACGGCGCCACCACGACCACCACCACTACCACCAAGCGCAAGTATGTGTACTACGGCGATCACGATATCTATTTCGCGCCTGAGTCAAAGACCTACTACTGGATGGTCAATGGTACGTGGCAGTCAGGTACCGTATTGCCGCCGGAAGATCAGACTTACGTCCGCAGCGGCGGTGTCTCGATCGAGCTGGATACTGATCGTCCGTACGAAAAACACGATTGGGTGATCGCGCACTACAAGCACCATCACGAAGCTGAAGAACGCCACGAGGATGACAAGTAAGCAATGTTGCCGAAAGGCATAGCAGAATAAGTAGAACGATGGGGGCCCGCGCGTGCGGGCTCCTTTTTTTTGAGGTAAAAGGGGGCGCGGTAACCCACGATCGGAATCCCCAACAGCGCTGTGCAAAATAGTCACATGGGCACGGAGATATAGGATGGCCATGCAACCCGAAACCCGAAACCTCGCTCTGTTCTGTGATTTCGAGAACGTCGCGCTTGGTGTGCGCGAAGCCAAGTACGCGCAATTCGATATCAACAAGGTGCTCGAACGCCTGTTGCTCAAGGGCAGCATCGTGGTCAAGAAGGCGTACTGCGACTGGGAGCGCTACAAGGATTTTCGCGCCGCCATGCACTACGCGTCATTCGAGCTGATCGAGGTGCCCCACGTCAGCCAGTCGGGAAAAAACTCGGCGGATATCCGCATGGTCGTCGACGCGCTGGATCTTTGCTACACCAAGGCGCATGTGGATACGTTCGTCATCCTCAGCGGCGACTCGGATTTTTCTCCGCTGGTCAGCAAGCTGCGCGAGAATAACAAGACCGTGATCGGCGTCGGCGTAAAAAATTCGACATCGAATCTGCTGATCGCCAATTGCGATGAGTTCATTTACTACGACGACCTGGTTCGCGTGCAGAAAGCCAAGCCGGCGCCGAAGAAAAAAGCCGAGGCAAAAGGCGCAGCGGCCGTCGCGGCGCCCGCGCACAAATCCGACGCCAACAAAAAGCAGGAAGCATTCGACGTCGTGCTGGAAACCGTGGAAGCCCTGATTGCCGAACGCGGCGAGGAAGAAAAACTCTGGGGCTCGATGGTCAAACAGGCGTTGAAGCGACGCAAACCCGGTTTCAATGAAAGCTATTACGGTTTCAAATCGTTCAACGCCTTGCTCGAAGAAGCCAAGGCACGCCGGTTGCTGGAACTGGAGCGCGACGACAAGTCTGGTGGGTACCTGGTCAGGGTTGTGCCGGCGTAGCAGCAAGCGCCGCGCGTTGAGGAACCCTGAAAATAAAACAGCGCCATGCAGGGGCTGGTTGATTTGCAAATTCACCAGTGCAGGGCAGTGTTTACCTGGTATTGGCGAACGGGTCGCCCGAGGCAAAGCCGGTGGCCGGGCCGCCCCAGGAAATGAGCTGCGCCGGCCGGTTGCCCGAGGCAATCGAATAGTCCGGGTTTGCCACCGCTGCAAAATTGGAAGTAGAGGAGCATCGAGTCACTACATTAGTGCCACCAACCGTATCGATGAGGATACCGATCTGGTAATTGTAGTTTGCCGAACAATGATCGATGCGGCCGTTGCTTGCAGTCGAATGAATGCCGTTTTGCGTGTTGTGGGTCGCCAGGGTGTCGATCACTTCCGTACCTGGGCTATTGATGGTTACGCCATCCAGGATATTAAACTGTGCCTTGCAGCCCACGATCAGTACCCCGTATCCGTTGGTGACGAAACCGGATCCGCCATTTTCATTGCAGGTGCAATCCTGGATTACGCTGCCGTAGTCGCAGGCGATGCCATGGCCGCTGCCGAGCGTGCCAGTCACGACGCACTGCACGACGCGGCACGAACTGAGGGTCTGTATTCCGAAACCGCCGCACGAGTCAACCGCGCAACCCGTGACAAATCCTCGTTGACCAATGGTGAGTCCGCCGCTGGCGCAACTTCCCACGGTCACGCCTTCGACTCGTGCCTGATACGTATTGGCCGCCGCGTCAACGCCGATGGCTCCCCAAGAAGCGATATTGCCGTTGCGCACGATCAGCCCATTTGCAGTATTCGTTGCGACAATCCCGCTCAATGATCCGGATACGCCAAGCAAGCTGAATCCGTTCAGATCGATGCTGACATTGGGCGCGGCCACGGCGATCCCGTTCCGGCCGCTGACTCCGATCACGTTACCTGTCAGGTAATACGACCCCGACTGACTGATGACATACGTCGATGAGTTGTCGCCTGTGAGCGACTGCACCGGCGTGCGCGCTTCCACCTGATCCAGCGTTTTCATTGTGGGCGTTACCGGCCCCGCGGGTGGATTCAGGGATCCGGCCTGGGTGACTTTATGGATGGCAGCGATTCCCGCAATTCCTGCCACTCCGAGCAATACACGACGATCAAGATTGGTCACGGTCCTCTCCTTCACTGAGTGCTGTATGAAACTGCCGCGGCCAATTCTGCGTAAGCGCCGGCCGCAAGAAAGCAGGGTGGGGGTTCAAAGCCGTTGGCGAAAATCACGTCGGTGCGCCATGTGGTAGTCACCGGCGCTTGCGTAGCGAAATTTATCCAGCCGATGTTTTCGCCCCAGGCAAGTCCGTTGAACTGCCCTGCAAGGTCGATCACTACGTGGCAGCCAGCGGGCGCAAAGTTGATCCAGCCGATATTTTCTCCCCAGGCATAACCGGACAGCCCGCCGCTGCGATCATTGACCACACCACTGCCGGTCGGCGCAAAGTTGATCCAGCCCAGGTTCTCGGCCCACGCAAAGCCGCTGATATTGGTATCGGCGACGGTAACGCCCGGCCCCGCGGTGGGCGCGAAGTTGACCCAGCCCGCGTTTTCGCTCCAGGCATAGGAATTGGGTAGAATATTACCGGCAGCCGACGCGCGAATCGCCGCGATCAGCAGCACCGCGCCGATCGCCCGCACGCATACGGTGCGCTCGCGATACCCGCACCGCTGCACGTCGTGCTTGATCGCCCGATAGGCGACGTTTACACCCGTCACGCTCATGTTCAGCCCCTCTATGAGCTAAACAAACGACCACTGGGATGGGATGCGAACATTGGCCGGCGGCAACGTGTATGTTAGCGCTAGGAGTAACTGCCCATGACAGACGAGCAACCGGAATCTGCGCAAACCGAATCGACGCCGGCCGATCTGGTTGTGCTCACCGCAATCGAGGCCCGCGCGCTTGGCTGCCTCATCGAGAAGGCGGCGACCACGCCCGAGGTCTATCCGCTCACGCTGAACGCGCTGCAGCTTGCGTGCAATCAGAAAACCAATCGCGATCCGATCATGAATGCCGAACTCGGTGATGTCGGTCACGCGCTGCACACGCTTGAAGAAAAACAACTGGTCAGCGTCAGGCGCGGCGCGCGCGTGTTGCGTTACGAGCATACGATCGATGCAGCACTGAACCTGACGACGCGCTCGCGGGCGGTGATCGCGCTGTTGCTGTTGCGCGGTGCGCAAACGCAGACTGAGCTCTACACGCGCAGTGGACGCCTCGCGGATTTCCCCGATCCGGCGATGCTCGGCGATACGCTGGATCGCCTCATCGCGCGCGAACCTGCGCTGGTGATGCGCATCGGTCGCAGCAGCGGTCAGCGCGAAGATCGCTATATGCATTTGTTGTCCGGGCCTGTATCGATCGAAAACCTGCCCGCGCGCGCCGAGCCGGGCGGCAGCGGGCCCGGGAATTCCGATCTGGAAGCTCGCGTCGAAGCGCTGGAACATGCGGTCGCGGAGCTTCAGCAAAAGCTCGCAACGCACAATGTGAACTGACGATGCCGCAGGTTCGAGTGTTGGCGTTCGTTGAGGGGTGCAGGCACACATGAACGGAAAGGTCTCGCGCCGGTTGCTAGGGATGTTCTTTGTTAGCGCCGGCGTACTCCATTTCGTGTTCACGCCCGACTACATGAAGATCATGCCGCCGTGGCTGCCCTGGCATCAGGGTCTGGTACTCGTCAGCGGCGTAGGCGAAATCGCGGGTGGCCTAGGCGTGTTGTGGCACCTCACACGGCGTTGGGCGGGCGATGGACTCATCGCGTTGTGCCTGGCGGTGTTGCCGGCGAATGTGCAGATGCTGCTGGATGCGCAAGTCGCGGGCGCGTCCGCCATTTGGCTCGCCCTGCTGTGGCTGCGCCTGCCGCTACAGTTCTTACTCATCGGGTGGATCTGGCGTGCGACGCATCGACGTGTCGTGGAAACCAAAGTGGATCCCGCGTTAGACGTTGCGCCTGTTCGTCGCGAGTCGCCATCGCGTTTTTCGCGGTGATGCCCATGGCGGCGACCTGGTACCTGTACTTGATCGAATGCAAGAACGGACGGATTTACACCGGCATTACACTTGATCTGGCCGCTCGATTCGACAAGCATCAGCGCGGCAAAGGCGCCATGTTTACCCGATTGAATCCCGTCTTGCGGATGATCGCCGCCAAGACATTCGATGGCCGCTCCGATGCCAGCAAGGCCGAGCACCAGATGAAGCAGCTTACGACCATCCAAAAGCGTCTGACTGCGGCAGGATGGCTATTGCAAGTCGGTTTGCCGTCCATCGAGACGTTGCCGTTTGATTCAAGTCGATAGAAACAGTCCTGGCAACTCAACCTGCTCGCGCAGCTTCTTGATACAGGTATTTCTGGAACCCGGTCGAAAGCTTTTGCGATGTGGTCGGGATGGTCTTTTCGTTATCCTGAAAGTCACGCAGGTGTTGCTCGCCGAGCGCGCCATCGTTCGCGGTCGCTGATAGTAGCGGCTCTGGAAGAAGCCGCCGCGATCCTCGAACGGCACGGCGGAGAAGCGATCGCGCCAGACCTTGCGAGTCGCGAAGGTGCACTCCCACAGTTCCTGCGGCGTCGGATATTGCGCCAGTTCCGCTTCGACGCCGGTATGCATGTCGATGGTGTAGATGCCTTGTCCGTTGCTGGCGTAAGTGAAGCGGATCGGCAGCTTGCCCGCGTAATCCTTGACCTGCCCACGCCTTCGGTCAGCGGCTTGTCCCAGGCCTTGGCTTCGACCACTGCGAGTTTGGTGGAGCGGTACTCCAGCACGTAATCGGCGGTGAGCGCGGGCTCGATATGTTCAGCGCGGGTTTCGGCTTCGTTCATTCCGCAGAATATCCCGCTTCGCACTGATGGCGGATGGTGAGCAGACGCAGCACATCTGCTTCGGGATCAAACCGGTACAGGAAAACATAGCCGCTGCGCCCTCGCGAGATGATCAGCTTTCGCAGAGTATCGTTCACCAGGCGGCCGACTAAGGGGTGGTTGCGCAATACGCGCACAGCCTCTTCAATCAGGCCCGCGGTCGCGGCGGCGGCCACTGGATCGGCTTCCAGCAAAAAATCGGCCAACCGATCCATGTCAGACAGTGCGGTTTCCGAGAAGCTCAGGTGCGCCAAGACTTGGCCTTGGGTCTGCGTGCGGGCTTTCCTGCGATCTTGTCGCGAATGTAGGCGTGCACCTCGTCTGCATCATAGCCCATGCCGGTCCTGCGCATCTTCGCATCTGCGGCCTCGGCATCGGCAATAAAACTCGCGCGCTGTTCGGTCGCGGTGGCTACTGCGCGGATGGCCTCGACCATGAACGCGTGCGGCGTGACGCCACGGATCCGCGCCGCGGCAACGGCACGCGATTTGAGTTCATCGGTCAGCTTGAGCGAGGTGGTCGTCATGACAGTACACTCGGCGTTGGTGACACCATGGTAACACCGGAACCAGCCTCGCTCCAACGGTCAATGATAATCGTCTTCGCGCTGATGCCGCAGCGCCAGGATGGTGACGGTTCTCGCATCCTCGATCTCGAACAATGCCACATATCCTGCGGAACCGAACGCAATGATCAGCTCACGCAGAAACGCATTTGCCGGCGTGGCCTTGCGGCAACTGAACGGCGAAGTCTCGAGTAGGAAAATGGCGTTGCGGATCGCATCCAGCGCGCGTTCGGCCAGAGTGAAGGCACCGTCATCGCGTTGCAGGATGAAATCGTAGAGCCGTTCGAGATCGCGTTGCGCTTCCGGCGTGAAGCGCACTCGGTAAGTCATGCCGGTTTTTTCTTCGCTTTGGTCAAACGCGATTCAAGGCCCTTCAGCACTGCCGCCGACGAGATGTAGGTGCGGCTGCGTTTGGCTTTGTCGCGAGAGGCCAGCCCACGCGCGATGAACTCTTCCTGCGCGCGTCGACGTTCGATCTGCGCGCGCACCGATTGTTCGACGAAGCCCGAAAGGCTTTCGCCATCCTGTAAAACCGCTTCGGCCGCCTCACGCAAGGCTGGATCGACGCGCAGCGAGGGGAACGTGGCGGATTTCATGAGTTATCCCGTTTGCGTTGCAATTGCGATACATCATCGCGCAAACCCCAGCGTCTTGCAACGCGTCGCTGCCGCCGTCAAAGCAAGCCACTGAACGCGCGGTGCAGCAGCGACTTCGTCAGCGCAGCGCGCGCTGGGTCGCTACGTTCGGCGCGGGTCTTGGCTTCGTTCACGGCACGTCGTCCCGCAGGCTGGCCGGAATATCACGGCTCATGTGCACGCAGCGGATCACATCCAGATGGTCGGCGTGTTCGATGTAGAACAACGCAAACGGAAAACGCCTGAGCGGCCAGAAGCGCAACTGCGGGATATTCAATTCGTGCGCGTAGCGCGGCGAACCGGTTGCCGGGTGCGATTCGATATGGCGGGTCGCGCGTTCGAGTTCATCAATGAATGCTGCGGCGACCTGCACCGTCTCGGCAACATAAAATTCCACGGCCGACTGGATGTCTGCCCCCGCCAGCGCCGAGCGGATTGCCGGCTTCACGCCTTCTTCTTGGGCGCGCTTTTCAACCGCTTGCGCAACGTCGCGAAGTAGGTTGCGTCCATCCGCCCCACGGGCTTGGCGTCGATACCGTCCAGCAGATATTGCCGGAACTGGGCGCGGTCGCGGTCGCGCCGGATCAACTCGCGCATGTACTCGCTGGAACTGCCATAACCCTCGCTCTGGATACGATGATCCACAAAGGTTTTCAGCTCGTCTGGCAGGGATATATTCATCGTGGACATGCGCCGACGCTACCAGTCTTGCCAAAAAATGGCAAGGCTTCTAGGGCGTGTTAACACTATCGCAGCGCCTCGACAATCAAAACAAAATGTATAAAGCCGATCAACATCACGTCGAGTTTTTCGAACCGCGAGAAGATCCTACCCAATCCCTTCAACCGCCGGAACAAGCGCGCGATCTCATTCCTGCGGCGGTACATGGCCCGATCATATTCCCACGGCGTCAGCCGATTGCTCTTGGGTGGTGACGCTCGTGTTGTGAAGATAGCTCAGGCGTCGCATAGGACGCGGGGGCGGCTTCGAATTTGTCGCGACAGCTCGCCGAGCAGAAGTAGTAGACGTGTCCGGCATGGATCGACGATTTCGCGCCTTGCGTGGCAATGGTCATTCCGCACACGGGATCCACTGTCTTGTCGGGCAGTGTCCACGAACCGTCTGAGCGCTGGCCGCCGTGATGATGCACGTGGCCGATGACGTGTGCGCCGCAGCCGTACCTCATTATAAGGAAGATCAAACCGGCCCAGACCAGAAAGTACAAGACATTTCCGAGTTGCATGGGAGCTACCTCACTGTTATAGGCTGGACTTTGAAGCTTCAGCCTTGCGCACGCGCCGAGAGCACTTATTCCCGCGAAGGCGTCAGTCGCAACCGAGCCCATTAACCGCCGTCAACCGCGTCCATGTTCTCGAACCGGAACCTTGGGGTATATCTACCGGCAGCCCATTGTTGGCTTCGTAGCTGAACTGCATTGTCTTGCAGTCCGGGAAATTTACGTGCACGCTTCCCCAAGGGGCGTTGACAGTGCCCGCTCCAAAGTTCCCGGCAAACCTGCCGCCCATGACATACGCCATAGTGACGTCCGCAGAGCGGTCGCTGGCG
>JANXVS010000484.1 GCA_025351555.1 Pseudomonadota bacterium
ACCCCGCGCGCGAAAACGACGACCAAAATCCTACCCGTGGTTGAAAACATCTCGAGCCACGGCTCGTCGTAAGATACGGGTCTACGAATCTCTAGAAGCTTAAGTAAGTGCCATTGCTCCAAACCCTGCTAAAACTCAAACCACGTGATGTCCCCATCGTCGTCGCCCTGCGCAACACCGCCGCGGTGACGCTGCCGCTGGCGCTCGGTGTCGCCACCAATCATCTGGACATCGGGCTGGGCATTTCCGCTGGTGCGCTCAATACCATGTTTTCCGATCAACCTGGCCCGTATCGGCTGCGCATGTTGCGCATGCTGGCTGCGGCGGGCGCGACCGGCGTCTCCGCGTTCGTGGGTTACACGCTCGGCGGCAACGATGTGCTGATTGCAATCGCCGCGCTGCTCTGGGGCATCGGCGGCGGCTTGCTGGTCGCGCTAGGCACCGACGCCGGCCGTATTGGCCTGATCAGCATCATCCTTCTCGTCGTTACCGCGGCGTATCCGCGCGCGCCGGCCGAAGCGATTGGGCCAGCGATCCTGTTCTTCGGTGGCGGCTTGCTGCTGACCCTGTTTGCACTCGCCGCGTGGCCGCTGCAGCGCTATCGGCCAGAACGCACAGCGCTTGCGCAACTTTGCCGTGGCCTGGCCGCAAGCGCGCGGCGGCGCGATGACGCCAGCCAGGCACCGCCAGTGACGCAGGCGCTGACCGATGTCGAAAACCTGTTGCACGGCGCGTATCGCGCGCGCGGCGCGGCGATGGAAGCGTTTCGCGTCGTCGCTGAACTGATCGAACGCATTCGTCTGGAACTGCTCGCGCTCGGCGGCCTTGAAGAACGTGCCAACGATAGTGAACTCAGGTCGACCCTGCCGCGCTTGCGCGAATACGCGGCGCGCGCACTCGATGCGATTGCGGCGGCGCTGGATGCCGCGGCCAGCCCGCTCGCCGCGACCGCCGCTCTGGAGGGTTTCGACGCCGCGTTGGCACCACTCGATGTTACCGATGCGGGCGCGCTCGACCCACATGCGCGGCGCACGCTGACGATTGCGCTGGCGCATGCACACGCGCTCGGCGGACAGTTGCGCGCCGCGGTGCGCAATGCGGATTTTGCCGGCAGCCGCGGCGAACTGCGGCTGGACGCTTACGAGTCGCGTCTGCCGCGGAGCTTGCGTCCGCGCAATGCGCTGGCAATCCTGCGCGCGAACCTGCGCCTGTCTTCGATCGCGTTCCGGCACGCCATACGCCTCGGCGTGTGTCTGGCGCTCGCCGTCGTTGGCGCGCGCATGGCCGGTCTATCCCACGGTTACTGGATTCCGATGACGACCGCGATCGTGCTCAAGCCGGATTTCGCCAGCACCTTCAGCTTCGGCCTGCTGCGCGTGATCGGCACCCTGGCCGGCTTGGCCCTGACCACCGCGCTGTTGCATTTCGCATTCGGCAGCGACGCGGCGCGCATCGTCCTCTTGGCCGTGCTGTGTTTTGGATTTCGTCAGCTGACCACGATGCACTACGGCTTGGGCGTGATGCTGCTGACCGGACTGATCGTCGTGCTGCTGACATTCGAAGGCATCTCGCCCGGCGAAACCATGCTGGCGCGCGCCGTCGGCACCGGCGCTGGCAGCGCGCTTGCCCTGCTCGCCTATTTGGTCTGGCCGACTTGGGAGCGCGGCCGCGTGCGCGCGGCGCTGGCCGACATGCTCGATGCCTACCGGCGCTATTTTCTCGCCGTGCTCGACGACGACACGCGCGTGCGCGTGGACGTGCGCGGCCTCACCCGCAGTGCGCGCACCAACGCGCAGGCGTCGCTGGATCGGCTACGTGGCGAGCCACGCAGCGATCCGCGCCTGGTCGCCGTCGCCGAGGGCGTGTTCGCGAACGCCAACCGTTTCCTGCGCGCGGCGATGGCGCTGGAAGCGATCCGCCAGACTTCCGGTGACGTGCCGGCACGCGCCGAGGTGCGTTTTTTTGCCGGGCGCGTCGATGCGCAATTTGCCGGGCTCGCCCAATGTCTGCGCGAGCATGTTCCGGCGGCAAGCGGCGCCGCACTGCGCGCGGAGCAGCAAACCTTAAGCGTGGCGCTGGATGCAGCCGTCGTCACCGACGCGCAGCGCACTACCGCCGCGGCCTGGATCGATGGCAGCGATCGCATCACCGACAGCGTGAATACGATTGCGCATTTGCTTTCCCGCGACGCCGCGCGCGCCAGCGGGTAAACTTAGCCATGCTCAAGATCGACTCGCACGCTCATATCCTGCCGCCAAGCTGGCCGAACCTGGCCGAAAAATACGGTGACGACCGCTTTCCCGTGATGGTGCGTACTGAAGGCCGCCATCGCATCTACAAGGACGGCAAGTTTTTCCGCGAAGTCTGGGAGAATGCATTCGACGCTGACTACCGCATCGCCGACTACGCCAAGTTCGGCGTGCAGGCGCAGGTGATCTCGACCGTGCCGGTACTATTTTCCTACTGGGCCAAACCCGGCCAGGCGCTGGAGCTGCACCGTTTTCTCAACGATCACACGGCCGAGGTCTGCCGCACCCATCCGCGCCATTACGCCGGCATTGGCACCGTGCCGTTGCAGTCGCCGACCTTGGCGATCCAGGAAATGGAACGCTGCGTCGAGCAACTCGGCTTGCAGGGCGTGCAGATCGGTTCACATGTGGAACTGTGGAATCTTGATGCGCCGGAACTGTTCCCATTCTTCGAGGCGGCCGCCGATCTCGGCTGCGCGATTCTCGTGCATCCCTGGGACATGATGGGCCGCGAGACCATGCCCAAATACTGGATGCCGTGGTTGGTCGGCATGCCCGCCGAGCAGTCGCGCGCGGCCTGCTGCCTGATCTTCGGCGGCGTGCTCGAACGCCTGCCGAAACTGCGCGTGTGCCTGGCCCACGGCGGCGGCGCGTTTCCGTATACGATCGGCCGCATCGAGCACGGCTTCCGCATGCGTCCGGATCTGGTCGCTACCGACAACTCACGCAATCCGCGCGAATATTTCGACCGCCTGTATTTCGATTCC
>JANXVS010000501.1 GCA_025351555.1 Pseudomonadota bacterium
CGAGCGCCATGGATGGAGCGAATGCCGAAATTGCAGGAGCAATTTTCGGCGAACGATGCCTGACGACATGGACCATGCCGATCAGCGCATCGGCATGCCGCCGGGGGGCATGCCGCCGCCCATACCCTTCATCGCCGCGCCCATCTGGCGCATCAGGCCCTTCATGCCGCCTGATGCCATCTTCGACATCATCTTTTCCATCTGCATGTACTGCTTGAGCAGACGATTGACATCGGCCGGCTGCGTGCCGGAACCGCGCGCGACGCGTGCCCTGCGCGAGCCATTGAGCAAATCCGGGTGTCGGCGTTCTTTCTTGGTCATCGAACTGATGATCGCGACCATGCGATTGACTTCCTTGTCGTTGACCTTGGATTTCATCTGTTCGGACAGATTCGCCGCGCCCGGCAGCTTGTCCATCAGCGACGCCAGGCCACCCATGCTCAGCATCTGCTGGAGCTGATCGCGCATATCGTTCATGTCGAAGCGCTTGCCCTTCATCACCTTCTCGGCAAGCTTTTGCGCTTTTTCCTTGTCGACGTTCTGCTCGACCTGTTCGACCAATGAGAGCACGTCGCCCATGCCAAGAATGCGTTGGGCAATGCGGTCAGGATGGAAAGCATCCAGCCCCTCGGGTTTCTCGCTGACACCGATAAATTTGATTGGCCGCCCGGTGATATAGCGCACGCTGAGCGCCGCACCACCGCGGGCATCGCCGTCGGTCTTGGTCAAGATCACGCCAGTCAACGGTAACGCCTCGGCAAACGCCTTGGCCGTGGTCGCGGCATCCTGACCGGTCATCGCATCGACCACGAACAAGGTTTCGATTGGATTGAGCGCCGCGTGCAGCGCCTTGATCTCGCCCATCATCTCGGTATCGATTGCGAGACGACCGGCTGTATCGACCAGCAGTACATCAGCAAAATTCTTGCGCGCGGCGTCGACTGCCGATTTCGCTATGGCGACGGGGTCCTGATCGCCGCTGCTCGGATGAAACAGCACATCGACTTGGTTTGCCAAAGTGCGCAATTGTTCGATCGCCGCCGGACGATAGACGTCGCAGCTCACGACCATGACTTTCTTGCGCTTCTTGTTTTTCAAAAACAGCGCGAGCTTGGCCACGGTCGTGGTCTTGCCCGCACCTTGCAATCCGGCCATCAGCACGACGGCTGGCGCCGGACAATTCAGATTCAGATCGCTGTTCGCCGTACCCATCAGCGCGGTCAGTTCATCGCGCACCACTTTGACCAGCGCCTGGCCCGGGGTCAGGCTTTTCAGCACTTCGACGCCGACCGCACGCACCTGCACACGCTGGATCAGCGCCTGCACTACTGGCAACGCCACGTCGGCTTCAAGCAGCGCGATACGCACTTCGCGCAGGGACTCGCGGATATTGGCCTCGGTCAGACGCGCGCGTCCACGCAGGCGCTCGATGGTGGTGGACAGACGTTGGCTTAGTGACTCAAACATGGTGTCACGCGCAGGATTTCGGGGGCGCGAGTATAACAGCGCATCACGCGGTTCTCGCCGGCCCGCCGCTATGCCACACTTGCCCAATGCCGATCGTATTTCTCACCCTGGCCGCTGCGGTGCTGTATCTGGCTTCCGCCATTGTGTCCGTGCCGCCCTTACTGCATCGCCGCGCCTTGCCGCACGCACTGGGGCTGGGCTTGGCCACGCTCGCGGTCATGATGCATGGCGCGATCCTGATCGGCATCCATCGCGGCGGCGTGGATCTGCATTTCTTCGCGGCACTGTCCCTGGTCAGCGCCTGCATCGCCGCCTTGTGCCTGCTGGTGAATCTGGCGCGACCGATCGCCACGTTGGGCGTCATCGTATTTCCGCTCGCCGCAGCGTTGTTGCTGCTGGACGGTTTCCTCGCGCCGCAAACGCAGCCGCTGCAGATCGAGTGGCAGATCAAACTGCACGTCATCTTCGCCTTGCTCGGATTCAGCGTGCTCAGTCTCGCCGCTGTACTGGCGATCCTGCTCGCTCTGCAGGAGCATGCCCTGCGCAACCGCCAGTTCAACGGCATCGTCAGCGCACTGCCGCCGCTGACTTTGACCGAAGCGCTGATGTTCCAGCTGATCGCAGCGGGTTTTGTGCTACTCACGCTGACCCTGCTCAGCGGCATCCTTTTCGTCGATAACCTGTTCGCCCAGCACCTGATACACAAGACCGTGCTGTCGATCGCCGCCTGGATCGTGTTCGGCGCGCTCTTGTTCGGGCGCTGGCGCTACGGCTGGCGCGGGAGGCGCGCGGTACGGATGACCCTGGCTGGTATGGCGTTACTGTTGCTGGCCTTCTTCGGCAGCCGCTTCGTGCTCGAAGTCATCCTCAAACGCGTGCCTTGATCGCCGGCTTGTCACTGTGCAGAATCCCCATCCATGAGCCCCGAATCCACTCACGACGAGCGCCGCCGCTTCCATCGCTTCAGTTTCGATGGCACGGTGAAGTTGTACTCGGATAAAACGATGTGGGAGACGAAACTCGTCGATATCTCGCTCAAGGGCGTGCTGATCGAACACCCAGTGGACTGGAACGGCAAGACCGGCACCAATTACCGCATGGATCTGCGCATCAACAACTCCGTGATCATCAGCATGGGCGTGATCACCGCGCACATCATGCCCCACCGCGTCGGCTTCCAGTGGCAGAAGATCGACTTGGACAGCTTCGCCCAGCTCAAGCGGCTGGTGGAATTGAATCTGGGTGATCCGGCAATATTGAATCGCGAGTTGTCGGCGCTGGGTTGAACGCAGCTCTCACAAGACTGCAGTCAACGCATCACTCAACCGCTCAACCGCTACAATTTCCATTTCTCCCATTTTCCCTTTTTTCGGGGCGTTGGCTTTTGGCACGATCGCTTTGAGAAAACCGTGAGTCGCCGCTTCCTTCAGACGTTCTTCACCATTCGGCACCGGGCGGATTTCGCCGGACAGGCCAACCTCGCCGAACGTGACGAGTTTTTCTGGCAGCGGCCGATCGCGGAAACTCGACAACACGGCCAACAGCACCGGAAGATCGGCTGCGGTTTCCTGCACGCGAATGCCACCGACGATGTTGACGAACACGTCCTGATCATAGACCGCCGCACCGCCGTGCCGATGCAGCACGGCGAGCAGCATGGCCAGACGATTGGCTTCCAGACCGAGCGTGACGCGGCGCGGATTGCCGAGCGATGACTGATCCACCAGCGCCTGCACTTCGACCAGCAGCGGCCGCGTGCCTTCACGCGTGACCATCACCGCGCTGCCTGGCGTCGGGCCCGTGTGCGCGGAAAGAAAAATCGCCGACGGATTTGGCACTTCGCGCAGACCCTTGTCCGACATCGCGAATACGCCCAGCTCGTTCACTGCACCAAAGCGGTTCTTGAACGCACGCAGAATGCGGAAGCGACTGCCGACTTCACCCTCGAAATACAGCACCGCATCAACCATATGCTCAAGCACGCGCGGGCCGGCAATGCCACCTTCCTTGGTGACGTGACCGACCAGAAACACGCTGGTGCCAGCCTCTTTTGCGAAGCGTACGAGCCGCGCTGCCGATTCACGCACTTGGCTGACCGAACCCGGCGCCGCCGTCAGCGTCTCGGTCCAGATGGTCTGGATGGAGTCGATCACGAGAACGCGAGGAGTATCCTTTTGCGCAATCTCCACAATGCGCTCGATGCAGGTCTCGGCCAGACAACGCAGCGGTTCGAGTGGCAACCCCAAACGCTGCGCACGCGCGGCGATCTGCGCGAGGGATTCCTCACCACTCACGTACAGACTCTTCAGGCGCGCACCGAGCGCACCGAGCACCTGCAGCAGCAGTGTAGATTTACCGATACCAGGATCACCGCCGACCAGCACCACTGAACCCGCAACCAAACCGCCGCCAAGCACACGATCGAGCTCGCCGATGCCGACAATCGTGCGCACTTCGGCATCCGCCGCCACGTCGGTGAGCGGCACGATCTTCGCCTGCGCGATCGCGCCCGCATAACCACTGCGCTTTACCGCACCCGCAGATGCCGGCGTGACAACAAACTCGCTCAAGGTATTCCACGCACCGCAGGCCTCGCACTGGCCCTGCCACTTGTTGTACTCGGCGCCGCATTGGTTGCAGACGTAGGCGGTTTTGGCTTTGGCCATGATTTTCACTGTGAATCAATTGCACAAT
>JANXVS010000577.1 GCA_025351555.1 Pseudomonadota bacterium
AGCCACGGACAGTGGCGCGTACTGCTTCTGCTTCATCAGTTCAACGACGCGCTGGCCGCGTTCGAGCTGGGCGCGCGTGGCTGCGTCAAGATCCGAAGCAAACTGCGCGAATGCCGCCAGCTCGCGGTACTGCGCGAGCGAGAGCTTCACACCACCGGACAGCTTCTTGATGATCTTGGTCTGTGCCGCGCCACCGACGCGCGACACCGAGATGCCGGCGTTCACGGCCGGGCGGATGCCGGCGTTGAACAAATCGGTTTCCAGGAAGATCTGACCGTCGGTAATCGAGATCACATTCGTAGGCACGAAAGCCGAAACGTCGCCGGCCTGGGTTTCGATTATGGGCAGCGCCGTCAGCGAACCGGTCTTGCCCTTGACTGCGCCTTTTGTTGCCTTTTCAACATATTCTTCATTGACGCGTGCGGCGCGCTCGAGCAGGCGGCTGTGCAGATAGAACACGTCGCCCGGATACGCTTCGCGGCCCGGCGGTCGACGCAGCAGCAGCGAAATCTGGCGATACGCCCACGCCTGCTTGGTCAGATCGTCATAGATGATCAGCGCGTCTTCGCCGATGTCGCGGAAGAACTCGCCCATCGCGCAACCCGAATACGGCGCGATGTACTGCATCGCGGCCGAGTCGGCCGCCGCGGCGGCAACGATGATGGTGTGCGCGAGCGCATCGTGCTCTTCAAGCTTGCGCACCACGTTCGCGATTGAGCTCTGCTTCTGGCCAATCGCAACATAAATGCATTTGATGCCGGTGGTTTTCTGATTGATGATCGCGTCGATCGCCAGCGCGGTCTTGCCGGTCTGGCGGTCGCCGATGATCAGCTCGCGCTGGCCGCGGCCGATCGGAATCATCGAGTCGACTGATTTGTAGCCGGTCTGCACCGGCTGCGACACCGACTTGCGCCAGATCACGCCCGGCGCGACTTTCTCAATCGGCGAAGTCTGCTTCGCATTCAACGGACCCTTGCCGTCGATCGGCGCGCCGAGCGCGTTGACGACGCGGCCGAGCAACTCACGACCAACCGGCACTTCCAGAATGCGACCGGTGGTCTTGACCGTATCGCCTTCACGCAGATGTTCGTACTCGCCGAGCACGACGGTGCCGACCGAGTCGCGCTCCAGGTTCAGCGCCAGGCCGAACGCGCCGCCCGGCATTTCGATCATCTCGCCCGCCATCGCATCGGCCAGGCCGTGGATGCGCACGATACCGTCGGAGACCGAGACGATGGTGCCTTCGTTGCGCGCTTCCGCAGCGAGCTTGACCTTCTCGATGCGGCCTTTGATCAATTCGCTGATTTCTGAAGGATTGAGCGTTTGCATGGGTTGTCTCTAGTAGGCACCCTGTGAAGGGTGCGGCAAAGTTAAAAAGTATATTTTCTAATTTGAAAGTGCAGGCATGGATGACTGCTTCTTGATTCTCGCGATAATGGACGATCGCATTAGTGCATCAGGGCGGTTTCGAGCCGCGCCAGACGCCCGCGCACCGAGCCGTCGATCACCGTGTCGCCGGCATCGATCACAGCGCCGCCGATCACGCTCGGATCGATGCGCTGCTCCAGGTCGATATCGCGCCCGAAGCGTTTTTTCAGGGCAATCTTGATCGCGTCAGCCTGCGTCTCTGGCACCGGTGTCGCCGTTCGCAGCGTCACCTTCAGCACCCGCTCGGCTTCGCGCTTGTAGTCTTCGAACAGCGCGGCGATGTCCGGCAGCAACAGCGCGCGGCGATTTTCGACCAGCAGACTCAAAAAGCTGGTAAACGGCGAATCCACGGTTTCGTCCGGCGGCAACAGCAAGCCGGTCAGGTCGGCATTGTCCAGGCGCGGATTGCCTATCAACCCGCCCACGCGCGCGTCGGCGGCGAGTTGCGCGGAGAAGCGCAGCTTCTGCGCCCAGGCGGCGAGTGCATTGGCACTGCTCGCCGTTTCAAATGCCGCACGTGCGTACGGGCGCGCCAGAGTCAGGGTTTCGCTCATTGCCAGATTCTCATGGACCAGTTTCTCATGGAATCAGATCTCGGCCACGAGCTGATCAAGCAAAACCTTGTGCGCGTCCGGATTGATTTCGCGCTGGATGATCTTGGAAGCACCCTGCATCGCCAGCGCAGCAACCTGGCCACGCAGCGTGTCACGCGCCTTGCCGACCATGCCGTCGATCTCGGCCTGCGCAACCGCTTTCTGGCGTGCGGCCTCGAGCAAGGCATCGGCCTTGGCCTTGTCCAGAATCTGGTTGGCCTGACCGTGCGCCTTGTCGATGATCTCG
>JANXVS010000199.1 GCA_025351555.1 Pseudomonadota bacterium
CAGCGTATCCGGGCGCTCGACCTTTTCGTGCATCTGGATGACTTCGGCAGTCGGGACCTTGATCGCTTCGAGCGCCAAGGCAGGTATCAGTGGCCCGGCGGCATCGGGTCTGGCGACGCTATAGCCTTTTATCTTCTTGGAAATCTTGATGGTCATGGATTGATTCGTGCGGCTGTTCTTGGTGACTGATCGAGACCCAAGCGGAGCCGCGCGTGGCGGCTCCGCTCAGGGGTTATTTCTTCTTCGCCTTGGCGGCGACTTCGGCTTTGGATTTGCGTTTCATGTCCATGCCTTGGGCGCGACGAACGGCATACAGTTTCTTGCCCGCGCTGCTTGGCAAGACGGTACGCCGAGCTTTCTTGCGCACGGCCTTCTTCGCGACCTTCTTTGCGGCTTTCTTCGGCGCGGCTTTGCGTACGACTTTCTTCGCCTTGCGCACGGCTTTCTTCATTGCCTTGGGTACGGTCTTGTTCGCACCCGCGGCTTTCTTCGCAACTTTCTTCGCCGCCTTCTTGGCTTTGGGCTTGGCTTTGGCCGCGGATTTCTTCGCTGCTTTATTGCCACCGCTGACGGCCTGCTTGGCGCTCTTCACTGCGGCCTTGACGCCTTTTTTCGCCGCATTGCCGGCGGACTTGGCTTTTTTCACTACTGCGGCGCCGACCTGCTGCGCCTTCTTTACGGTGGCGTCCTTGACGGTGGTCGCCACGGCGCCGGCTTTCTGCATGGCGGCCTGACCGACCTGCTGTGCCTTGCCGGCAACGGCCGACCCCACTTCCTGCGCTTTCTCCACTACTGCGTCGACCGCGTTGGCGGCGCTTTCACCCATAGGCGTATGTTCGTTCTGCATAATCCCTCCGACCCTTTGTGCGCTGAGCTAGAAATAATAATCCTGCGCTTTGTGGATAAATATACTAGTTTACAAAGTTCAGAATTTACCGTAGTAGCCTTCTTTCAGGGCATCGAACAGATTGGCGGCGGTATGGGTTTCACCGTCGTATTCGATCTGTTCGTTGCCCTTGGCTTCCACTACGGTACCGTCTTCCAGCTCGAAGCGGTAGAGGGTGTTTTCTAGGTCGGCTTCCTTGACCAGCACACCCTGGAAAGCGGCCGGGTTGAAGCGGAACGTGGTGCAGCCTTTCAGCCCCTGCTTGTGCGCGTAGCGGTAGATGTCCTTGAAGTCTTCATAGGGGTAATTGGTGGGCACGTTCGCGGTCTTGGAGATCGAGGAATCCACCCAGATTTGCGCGGCGGCTTGGATATCGACGTGTTCCTTCGGCGAGATGTCGTCGGCGGAAACGAAATATTCCGGCAGCTTCTCCTCGGGCAGGTCCGAGAGCGGCATGGCGTCGGCATTGATCAGCTCGCGGTAGGCCAGGAGCTCATAGCTGAACACCTCGACCTTTTCCTTGGATTTCTTGCCTTCGCGGATCACGTTGCGGCTGTAATGATGCGCAAAGCTCGGCTCGATACCGTTGCTGGCGTTGTTGGCCAGCGACAGCGAGATCGTGCCGGTCGGTGCGATCGACGAATGATGGCTGAAACGCGCGCCGGTCTCGGCCAGTTGTGCGACCAGTTCCGGCGCCACGCCGGCCATGCGCTGCATGTAGCGCGAATACTTCGCGTGCAGGATGCGGCCGGGAATCCTGTCGCCGATCTGGTAGCCGTCTGCCTCCATTTCCGGGCGTTTGCGCAGCATTTCGGCGGTCACGTCGAAGTTTTCGCTCATGATCGGCGCCGGCCCTTTTTCCTGCGCCAGGCTCAAGGCCACTTCCCAGCCGGCCACGGCCATGTCGCGTGCGATCTGCTCGGTGAATTCGCAGGATTCGGCCGAGCCGTATTTCATCTTCAGCATGGTGACCGTTGAGCCGAGGCCAAGAAAGCCCATGCCGTGACGGCGCTTGCGGGTGATTTCGCCGCGCTGCTGTTCCAGCGGCAGGCCGTTGATCTCGACGACGTTGTCGAGCATGCGCGTGAACACGCGCACGACTTCCTTGTATTCGTCCCAGTCAAAACGCGCCTTCGGCCCGAACGGATCGCGCACGAAGGTGGTCAGGTTGACCGAACCGAGCAGACAGGAACCGTACGGCGGCAGCGGCTGTTCGCCGCAGGGATTGGTCGCGCGGATGTTCTCGCACCACCAGTTGTTGTTCATTTCGTTCACGCGGTCGATGAGGATGAAGCCCGGCTCGGCGTAGTCGTACGTCGAGGCCATGATCATGTCCCACAGATGTTTGGCGCGGATCTGGCCGTACACCTTGCAGGCGACCAGGCCGTCGTCGCGGGTCACGTAATTCTTGTGCGTCGGCCACTCGCGCCAGATGACTTGCGCCGGATCGTCGAGCGCGACTTCGTCCTTTTCCTTGAGATTGATCGGGAACAGCAGCGGCCAGTCGGCGTCGTCTTCCACCGCCTGCATGAAGCCATCCGTAATCAACAACGACAGATTGAATTGGCGCAGACGGCCGTTCTCGCGCTTGGCGCGGA
>JANXVS010000200.1 GCA_025351555.1 Pseudomonadota bacterium
CAGGTGCAGTACACCTCGGGCACGACCGGATTTCCGAAAGGCGCCGTGCTGTCGCATCGCAGCCTGACCAACAACGCACGCTTCAGCCTGTCGCGCATGGGCGCCAAACGCGGCGACACCTATTTGAACATGATGCCGATGTTCCATACGACCGGCTGCGCGATCGGCATGCTCGGCAGCGTGCAGTTGCGCTGTCGCCTGGTGATGGCACGCCTGTTCGAGCCAGCCAACATGCTGGCGATCATCGAACGCGAGCGGGCGAATTGCATGATCGGCGTGCCGACGATGCTGATCGCGATGCTCGAAGCCCACACACGCCAACCGCGTGACACGAGTTCGCTGCACGTCGTGCTCAGTGGCGGCGCGATGGTGCCGCCGGAACTCATAGCGCGTATTCAGGACACGTTCGGCTGCGCGTTCACGATCATCTACGGCCAGACCGAAACCTCGCCGGGCATCACCCAGACACGGCTCGACGATCCGGAACCCGAGCGCACCGAGACGATCGGCCAGGCTTATCCGCAAACCGAGTTGTCGATCCGCGATGCCGCGAACAATCGCGTCGTCGCAATCGGGGCCGTTGGCGAGATCTGCGCGCGTGGTTACTGCAATATGCTTGAGTACAACGACAATCCGGATGCCACCGCGAAGGCGATCGACGCCGACCGCTGGCTGCACACCGGCGATCTCGGCACAATGGATACAAGTGGATTTGTGCGCATCACCGGCCGGGTCAAGGACATGATCATCCGCGGCGGTGAAAACATCTTCCCGGCAGAAATAGAAAACGTGCTGATCGCGCATCCCGGCATCGCCGAGGTCGCCGTGGTCGGCGTGCCGGATGCGCACTGGGGTGAGATCGCGATCTGCTTCCTGCGTGCGCACGTTGACGCAACACTCAGTGTCGCTGACCTTGTGCGCCATGTACGCCGCGACCTTGCTGCGCCGAAAACGCCCGCACACTGGATCGTGCTCGATGCGTTTCCCCTGACCGGCTCGGGCAAGGTCCAGAAGTTCGTGTTGCGCGATCGCTATATCGCCGGCGAACACGCGGGGCGCGAGCTAGCGTAACCCCGACAGGAACCGACCCACCGTGGAAAAACTTTCCTATCTCGCGACCTTCGTGTCGCTGATCTATGGCCTTGGCGTGGCCAATGTGCTCGCGCACATCCGAATTTTCATTATCGAAAAACCCATGGCAATTTGGGTGATCCCGTACGCGTCGGAGTTGCTTGTGCGCGAGCCAGCGGAAGGAGTAAGGTCGCGAGCGCGGGAGACTTCCGCGCATGCGGAACCGGATATGTACAAACGCAGCAATAACTTCGGCCGGAGCATTCCGGTGTTGACGCTGATAATGATCGGCTGGTTAGGCAGCGCCTCCGCAGCGATCCAGGACGAGATCTTTGGCGATAATTTCGAAGGTTTCGATCACGCGGCCTGCGACACCGGACTGCCGTCGAACTCAACCGATCCGCTGCAATATGCGGCCGCGCTGGACCTGTGCCAGACGACCACGGAACCGGGCACCGCCCCGGGCGTCATCTCGGGCACCTTCACCCTTAGTTCGGGCACCGGCACGCCTGCCGCTCAATCGCATGCGATCCGCTCCGCGTTCGGCTCGGGCAACTCGCCCCGATTCGGCTCGGCGATGGCGGTGCTCTCGACCGGTGCAGCCGCCGCGACGGGTCAGACGCTCCCATCGTTCACCGCTTTCCAGCCGGGTTCGAGCAATGGCACATCCAGCGCAGCGCCAGCTGACTGGCTGACAGCCAATGGTGGAACGATTCCCTCAGCACCCGGGTGCCCGACAGCCAGCGGCACTGCCGCCCAGGACCCGGTCATGCTCACGCTGAGAATCCGTGTCCCGGGCAACGCACGCTCTTTCAGTCTGGCAGCGAACTTCTTCAGTTCCGACTACCCAGAGAGTGTCTGCGGCCAATTCAACGACGTCTTCGTCGCGTTGCTCGATTCGGGCTTCGCCGGTGCGCCCGCGAACCCTGTCGACAAGAACCTCGCCACGTACATCGCGCCGAATTCGGCCGCCTATCCGCTTGGCGTAAACTTGGCTTATGGCAACACCGGTCTTTTCACTCAGTGCGTCAATGGCGCGACGGGGTGCGCTTCCGGAAATCCAAGCACAATCTACACCTGTACGAGTACGAGCGGATTGACCGGCACGGGCATGGATATCGCTGCTCCTGCCGATTCCTGCGGCGTCAGCGGCGGCATGGTCGGCGGCGGCACGGATTGGCTGATGCTGCGCGGAAATGTGATTCCCGGCGAGATCATCACGCTGCGTCTCGCACTCTGGGACAGCGGGGACAGCAGCTACGATTCCCTCGTCATTCTCGATAATTTCCAGTGGTCATCGCAACTGGTGACGGCGGGGACGACTAGGAACTGAGTGAGGCGAGCAATCGCTCCACAATCCGCCGATACAACTGTGGCAACAACTCCAGCTCCGCCAATGAAACATGCTCATCGATCTTGTGGATCGACGCATTCACCGGCCCGACTTCGATGACTTCGACACCGAGCGGTGCAATAAAGCGCGCATCCGAAGTACCACCGCCGGTATCGGCTGTTGGTACAATTCCACAAGTATCTTTTATCGCCGCCGTGACCGCATCGCGCAGGGTGCCGCTGCGGGTGAGGAATGGCTCGCCGGACAAGTCCCAGTCCAGCTTGAAATCCAGACCGTGCCTGCGCAGGATCGCTTCGGTGCGCTCACGCAGACTCGCCGCGGTACTTGCGGTGCAGTAGCGGAAATTGAATTTCGCTTCGAGCGCGCCGGGCACGACGTTGAGCGCGCCGGTGCCGGAATGCACGTTCGAGATCTGGAACGAGGTCGGCGGAAATTCGGCATTGCCCTCGTCCCAGCGCGTCGCCGCCAATTCCGCCACGGCCGGCGCGGCCAGATGGATCGGGTTGCGCACCTTGTCCGGATAGGCGACATGGCCCTGGATGCCGCGTACCGTCAGCGTGCCCGACAGCGAGCCGCGGCGACCGACGCGCACGATGTCGCCCAGGCGCTCGGCTGACGACGGCTCGCCGACCACGCAGAAATCGATGGCCTGTCCGCGGCGGCGGAATTCCTCGACAACACGCTTCACACCGTCGCGATTGGTCGGGCCTTCCTCGTCGCTGGTCAGCAGCAGGGCCACTGTACCGGGATGATCCGGATGCGCGGCAACGTAAGCCTCCAGCGCCAGCGTCATCGCCGCGACGCCGGATTTCATGTCCGCAGCGCCGCGGCCATATAAACGTCCATCGTGGATCGTCGGGGTGAACGGCGGACTCGACCAATCGGCTTCCGGCCCGCTCGGCACGACATCGGTATGACCGAGGAACGCAAGCACGGGTTTAGCGGTGCCGTGCGTCGCCCAGAGATTGTCGACCGCGCCGTAGCGCAGATGCTCGATCACGAATCCGGCACGCGCCAATCGTTCGGCGACCAGGGTCTGGCAGCCGGCGTCGTCCGGCGTCACCGAGGCACGCCGGATCAGTTCACTGGTGAGTTCGAGGATTGCACTCATCGCGCCTGCGCTCATGCGTCGAACAACTTCGCGAACAGCTTGTCGGTGAATCCAAGACTCACATCATCGCCCTGCACCACCACCGGCCGCCGCACCAGGGCGGGATATTCCTTGATCAGCAGCAACCATTCCGGATTGGAGCCCGGCGTCTTGCGCGCGGGCGGGAGGTTGCGCCAAGTCATGCCGGTACGGTTGACGAGTTTTTCCCAGCCACCGACGGCCTTGGCCCAGGATTTCAGCACCGCGGGATCAATGCGCTGCTCGCGGTAGTCGATGAACGCGTGCGCGACCTTGTGCCGGTCCAGCCACTTGCGTGCCTTCTGGCAGGTGCTGCATTTTTCCAGGCCGTATACTTTTACCATCGTGGATTTCTCGCTCATTCGGCGTTGCGCAGCAGTTCATTCACCGACGTCTTCGCCCGCGTTTTCTCGTCGACCTGTTTGACGATCACCGCGGCGTACAGGCTATGGCTGCCATCTTTCGCCGGCAGGCTGCCGGAAACGACGACGCTGCCGGCGGGAACGCGGCCCTGGTGAACCTGCCCAGTCGCGCGATCATAAATGCGCGTGGACTGGCCGATAAATACACCCATGCCGATGACGCTGCCGCGCTCGACGACGACGCCTTCGACCACTTCCGAACGCGCGCCGACGAAGCAGTCGTCCTCAATGATGGTAGGACCGGCTTGCAGCGGCTCAAGCACGCCACCGATGCCTGCGCCACCGGATAAATGTACATTTTTACCAATTTGCGCGCAGGAGCCGACAGTGGCCCAGGTATCCACCATCGTCCCCGCACCGACATAGGCGCCGATATTGACGAAGCTCGGCATCAGCACGACATCCTTGCCGATATGCGCACCACGGCGCACGACCGCTCCGGGCACCGCGCGCGCACCGAGCGCGCGGAAACGCGCCTCGTCGTAGCCTTCAAAGCGCAGTGGCACCTTGTCGAAAAACGGCGCCGGATCGGCCGGCATGAGTCTGCTGGCATTCGTGCGGAAATATAGAAGCACCGCCTTCTTCAGCCACTGGTGCACGTGCCAGCCGCCCTGCCCGTCGGGTTCAGCGACGCGGCGCTCGCCGCTTTCCAGCAAATCCAGCGTCTGCTCGATCTCCGGTCGCAGATGGGTTTCGATTTCGACCTGAGTCAGCTCGGCGCGACGATCCCAAGCTGAATCGATTAAGGATTCAAGTTGTTCCATGACGTACCTCTTGTGCGTCGAGCAAAGACATGAACGCGATACGCAGATTTGCACATGCGACATCGTCTAACTGGGCATCGTGTTCGTCGCTGATCAAGAAAAAATCCTCCACGCGCTCGCCAAAGGTGGCGATGCGCGCATCATGCACGCGAATGCGGCGTTCGCGAAAGAGGTGCGCGGTCGCGGCAAGCAGTCCGGGGCGATCGGCGCAAACTACGGCCAGCTGGGTACGGCCGCGCACCGGCTGCGTGCTGAATTCGATGCGTGTGGCGATGGGAAAATGGCGTAGCGAGCGCGACGACGCGCGTGCCACCCGATCGGCGCGGTAGGGCGTGTGCTCGAGCGCCTGGATCAAGGCGCGATGCAGGCGCGCGATCCGCGCCGGGTCGGCCAATGCGCGGCCTTCGCTGTCGAGCACGAGAAAACTGTCCAGGCTCATACCACTGCGCGAGGTCACTACACGCGCATCCAGCACCGACAGGCGCAATCGATCGAGCACGGCGGTGATGGCGGCAAACAAACCATCGCGATCGGCCGCATGCACGAAGACTTCGGTACCGCCGCGCGAGCCTTGCGCTTGGATCAGCACCAGCGGCCCGGCGACTTTGTTGCCGGCGATACCGGCGGTCTGCCAGGCGATCTGCTCCGGAGTGAAGCGCAGGAAACTGCGCTCGGGGAAATCCGCCCACAGACGCGTGGTGACATCAGGCTTAATCCCCTGCCCTACCAACAGTTCGCGCGCGCGCTGCTGGCATTCGCGCATGCGCTCAGCGGCATCGGGCACCTGCTCCAGACCGCTGCGCAAGGCGTAACGCGCGCTGATGTATAAATCCGACAAGAGTTTATCTTTCCACGAATTCCACAATTTCGCACTGGTGCCCGCGATGTCGGCAACAGTGAGAAGGTACAGATAGTCCAGACGATTCCAGTCGGCCACCTCACTGGCGAAGCGGTGAACGACTTCCGGATCAGTGATGTCCTGGCGCTGTGCAGTCACGCTCATCAGCAAGTGCCGGCGCACCAGCCACGCGACCAGGTCGATATCTGCAAGCGGCAGGCGCAGGCGTGCGCAGAACTCGCGCGCTTCGACTTCGCCTAGCTCGGAATGATCGCCGCCGCGGCCCTTGGCGATATCGTGAAACAATGCGGCGAGCAGCAGCAGTTCGGGCTTCGGCAACCGCATCCACAATTCGTGAGCATGCGCAAACTCGCGGCAGATGGTCGCATCGACAAAACGCGCAATATTGCTCAACACGCGGATCGTGTGCTCGTCCACGGTATACACGTGGAACAGATCGTACTGCATGCGTCCGACCACGCGCCCGAACGCCGGCAGATAGCGCGCCAGCACGCCGTAGCGGTTCATGCGCGCGAGCGCTGCCACGGCCGGCGCGCCCTGGCGCAGCAGGCGCGCGAACGCAGCGTTGACATCTTCATCCGCCGCAAGCGCATCGCCCGCTTGTGCCAACGCTTCGTCCAGACGCCGCACCATATCGGCACGCAGACCTTTGACTTGACTGTGCTCGCCCCAGATGCGAAACAGATCGATCACCGCTGCCGGACGGCGCATGAAAAGATCCGGCGGATCGCAATCCAGGCGTCCGCCGATACTGATGAAATCCAGGCTCAGGCGCTGCGTGCGCGCTTGTGCATCCGGATCGAGCGCTTCCTCACAGCGGCTCAGGAAGCGCGCGCTCAGCCTCTCCAGCGAGATCGCGGCGCGGTAGTAGCCCTGCATGAACTGCTCCACGGCCAGGTTCTGCCGGTGTTCGTCCACAAATCCAAATTGTGCGGCCAGCGTGCGCTGATAGTCGAACAGCAAGCGTTCCTCGGCGCGCCCGGCGGCCAGATGCAGGGCGAAACGGATGCGCCGCAGCAAGGTCTGCGCGTGCGCCGCAGCGGCACCCTCGGCCGCGGAAAGCATGCCACGTTGTACCAAAGTGGAAAAATCCGCAGCGCCGAAAAGGCGTCGCCCCAACCACAGGATCAGGTGCAGCGCGCGCAGGCCACCGGGGCCTTCCTTGAGATTGGGCTCAAGGTTATAGGCGGTGTCGTCGAAACGCGCGTGACGTTGCTCCCGATCGGCGCGCTTGGCAGCCAGATATTGCGGGCCTGGCCATATCTGCGGATCAGCAAGCAGCTGCATCAGCCCCGCATCGATCGCTGGCGATCCGGCTATCCGCCGCGCATCGAGCAAACTTGTATAAATTGTCGCATCCTGCGCGGCGAGCCCCCGGCATTCGGCCAGCGTACGTAGCGCGTGTCCGGGTTTCAGACCGACGTCCCACAGGCAGGTGAAGAACGACTCCAGCGCGCGCTGCACCGAAGCCTGCGGCGACGTGTCGCACAAGGCGAGCAGATCCACATCCGAAAACGGGAATAATTCCGCACGTCCGAAACCGCCGCTCGCGTACAACGCCAGACCCGCCGGATCGCCAATGCACGCGCTCCAGACATGCACGACGATACGCTCGACCGCGTCGGCGCGAGCACGAATCAACAGGTCGACTTCAGCGCCGGCGCGAAACGCGTCGGCCAGTTGGCGATCGACATCGCCGAGCAGCTGGCGCAGCGCCAACCGCGCCACATCGGATACACCCGAGCGCGGCACGGTGGATGGCAGACGCGGCAGCGTCGGCAAATTGGCAGCAGAAAGTGACATCGGCGACATCGTACGTCAGCGCTGACTCATTTCGCAGCTGGTGGCGTTTCTCCCGGCACCGGCAGCCCGACCTTTTTGCAGAACACCGCGAAGCGCGCGTCGTTCTTGTAGCGCAGGATGAATGGATCGTAGAGCAGGTACTGGATGCCGGGATCGCGGTTGGACCATGCGCGATCCAGCCATGCGAACGCCTGATCCGCATCCTTGCGCAGTGCATAGACCTGTGCGATTTGATAGGCGGAGATGCCGGCATCCTTGTCGATCAGGGTCTTCAGCACCGCATCGGCTGCGACACGATCGCCGCTGATCTGTTGCGCCAATGCCAATGCGATGTCCTGCCACGGTCCGGGCGGCTCCTGCTGCGCTGCTGCCAGAGCGGCCTTCGCGTTGCCACGCAAAACCTCGATGTACGCCAGATACCCGTAGTCGGTTCCACCTCCGGGTCTCAGTTCAATGGCTTTGCGAATCGCCTGCCCGGCCTCGTCGAGCCGGCCTAGCGGCAACAGATATTGGGCAAGCCAGTTGTACCAGCGTGCGTTCAACGGGTCGGTCGTCAACGCCTCACGGGTCAGTGCGACCGCTTGGCTGGGCTGGCCGAGTGTCGCCATCACGTTGCCGAATTCGAATTTCGCTTCGCCGCCATTCGGCGCCAGCTGCAGTGCGCGCAGCGCTTCGGCTTTCGCATGGGTCCAGTCGAAGTCCGCCGCGACAAGCAAGTATGCACGAGCAACGTGCGCAGTACCGAGATTCGAATCCAGCGCCAAGGCGATGTCCACAGCCGCATGCGCCCGGGCGTAGGCCGCTTGCGCCTCCTCGCCTTCCAGGAAATTCGAGGAAAGATCAGTCCAACTGAGGGAAAGCGCGGCCTGCGCCAACGCATAGCCCGGATCCAGACGAATCGCCTCGTTGTAGAAATCGATCGACTTGCGCGAATCAGCCGCCGTGTTGCGCGCGAAGTAAAACTTACCTTGCAGGTAGGCGTTGTAGGCGGCCAGATTCCCGCTCGGAGGACGGTCGCTTTGTACAACGCTCCCATCGCCTAGCAGCAATTTGGCCTTCAGTTCCGCGGCGACGGCGTTCGTGATGTCGTCCTGCAGCTTGAACAAATCCTTGTACGGCCGGTCGTAACGCTGCGACCACATTGTGCTGCCGTCGCTGGCGTTGATCAGTTCGGCGCTGATGCGCACTGCATCACCTGCACGGCGCACGCTGCCTTCGAGCAGATGCGCGACGCCGAGCTTGGCGCCGATGGTCTTGCTGTCATCCTTCGTGTCGCGAAACTGGAATGCCGAATTGCGGCCGATCACCTTCAAGCCGGCGAACTGCGACAACGCGGTGATCAGGTCTTCGGATAATCCATCGGAGAAATATTGTTGGCCTTGGTCGCCGCTTTCGTTGGTGAGCGGAAGCACCGCAATCGACTTGTCGGGAATCGGCGTCGTCGCAGGCGCGG
>JANXVS010000045.1 GCA_025351555.1 Pseudomonadota bacterium
CTGGCGTGACAACGTGTTCGTCGAACGGCTGTGGCGCACGATCAAGTACGACGAGATTTACTTGAAAGCCTACGAGAACGTGAGCCATGCGCGCGAATCGCTGGCTCGATTCATTGCCTTTTACAACACCCGACGCCCACACTCATCGCTAGACGGCAAGACGCCGGATGAGGTTTACTTCGCGACGCTGGCCGACGTGCGCAAGGCAGCTTGACATATTCTCGGACAAGCAACAGCAATAAATATAGATTTATACAAGCAAGAGCAGCGCAGAAAGATCACTTAACAAAGCGAAAAAACTGTCCAAACAAACGGGGCCAGCTCTAGAGAAGCCACCGCTCCGCTTCGGTAAAGTGACGTTTACGAGGACGATCATTTTTCCCGAGGAGACGAAGCGATGGCCGGATACGAGGTTAGCGTAGGAGCGGATTTGCTGCCAGGGTTGCTGGGCAGCCAGGATGGTTTGGCAAAACTGGTGGAGACGGTATTGAACCAGGTTCTGCAGGCACAGGTGAGCGAATCGTTGGGGGCGCAGCGGCATGAGCGCTCGGAGGAGCGCGCCGGTTATCGCAACGGCACGCGTACACGCACGCTGTACACGCGCGTGGGGCCGGTGACCTTGCTGGTGCCGCAGACGCGCGAGGGCGGATTTTCGACGGAGATCTTCGCGCGCTACCAACGCAGCGAGCAGGCGTTTGTATTGGCGCTGATGGAAATGGTGGTTAAAGGCGTCTCTACGCGCAAGGTATCGGCGATCACCGAGGAACTGTGCGGCGCGAGTTTTTCCAAGTCGACGGTCAGCGCCTTGTGCGCGGGCTTGCAGCCGCGGGTGGATGCGTTCAACGAACGTCGACTGGAGGGTGAGTTTCCCTTCGTGCTGGTCGACGCGATGTTCATCAAGAGTCGCGACGGCGAGCGTGTGGTGATGCGCGCCGCGCTGGTGGTGTCGGGTGTGGATGCGTCCGGCAATCGACAGATCTTGGGTGTACGCATCGGCGATACCGAGAGCTACGCGACGTGGGACGAAACGTTCCGATGGCTGATCGAACGCGGGCTCAAGGGCGTGCACTACGTGATCTCGGACGATCACGGCGGACTGACCAAAGCGGTGGCCAAACATTTTCAGAACGCGAGCTGGCAGCGTTGTCAGGTGCATCTGATGCGCAACGTGCTCGGCAGTTGCAGCTCGCGCGTGCGTGCCGAGGTTGCCGCGGCCGCCAAGCTGGTGTTCAACGCCCCGGATCGCGACGAAGCCAAGCGCAGGCTGGTGGAATTTTCGGCGCGTTTTGAAAAGACCGCGACGAAGTCGGTGGCATGCCTGCAAGCTGGATTCGAGGATGCGATGACCGTTCTGGAATTGCCGGAGAAGTATCGCAAACGCCTGCGCAGCACGAACATGCAGGAGCGGCTGAACGAGGAGATCCGCCGGCGCGAGCGGGTCATCCGCATCTTCCCCAACGACGTATCGGCCTTGCGTCTTATTGGCGCGCTGCTAGCCGAGCACAACGAAGCATGGCAAGAACGGCGGTACCTGGATATGGATCAGTTCAATGACTGGAAAGCTGCGAGGGCGAGCCAGAACCTCCCCAATCAGGCGATTCCACTCGCTGCATGAAGAGCGAATTTAGGTAGAAACGGCAACAAGCTGAAGCGAAGAAAATTTACAGCAGATTTTGGACTTGACTTTTGGCTACTACGGGGCTGTGATAGTTCGCCCAGCCACGTAGCATCGGGTTTAGCAGGCCAATCAGATTTTCCTGCTTTGCCGTCTTGTTGGTGCTGATGACTTCCTTGACCTTGCGATAGAAAGCTTGCGCGTTCTTCTTGCTCGGCATGATCAGAAATTTCTAATTTGATACCGTCGGAAATTCCACCCCAGAAAGTCGAAACCCTCTTCTACGTGTGTGATACGCGTTTTCTCCACGGACAGTTGCAAACCTCGCTCGGCGAGAAATGCTTCCATCCATGTTTTGACTTCGTCAAGAATCTCTTTCGAGACCCCCGTGATGACGAAGTCATCCGCGTATCGCACGACGTGTACGAGTAGCTTCTTGGCCTTGGCCACACCCAATCGCACATTGAGGTGCGCGATCAGTTGCGATTCCAGCCCATCCAGCACCACATTCGCCAAGGTCGGGGAAATGATCCCGCCTTGCGGTGTTCCTGCTTCCGTTGCCAGAAGCTGGCCCTTGTGAACTACACCGGTCTTCAACCACTTCCGCAAGATCGATTTGTCCATCGGGACATTTCTCAACAGCCAGTCGTGATTGATGTTATCGAAACAGCCTTTGATATCTGCCTCCAGCACCCAGCGTGCAGAATTCTGCTGGGACAGGGAGACAAATAGCTGGCTCATGGCGTCGGCCGTCGAGCGATTGATCCGGAACCCATAGGAGTTCGGATCGCCCAACGACTCTGCCACGGGCGCTAAGGCCAACAGGTGCAGAGCCTGCATGGCCCTGTCCTTCATGGTCGGGATGCCCAGAGGGCGCTCCTTTCCATTGGCCTTGGGAATAAAGACTCTCCGTAAAGGCAGAGGCTTGTATCCACGCTGCTTCAATTCGCCGACTGCTTTCCATCGGCGTTCCGGTGTATCCCACAACTCGCGATCGACACCAGCCGTTCGCTTGCCTCGATTTTCAGTCACTCGACGCACGGCCAACAACTTGCCGCACAGTGAGCGGGCTAGCATCCGTTGCAGGACTTTCACCCTGCGCCAGTTGCCGGCCAATGTTGCCTTCGCGATCCGTATCTGCATCCCTCGGACGTTCCGCTCAACGCGACGCCATTCGACGCCGTGCCAATTATTTGGAGCGTCGGAAAGCGCAGACACAATCGCTCGATTGTGCTCTCTCATGCTTCTCTCCTTCGGTAAACCCAAACGAAAGACGCATGGAGTCCCCATAGGGGCATGCGCCCCGTTGGGGTATTTGTATAAATGTACCCAAAAGAAAATGGGTACATCACCTTGAGGTCAATCAGTCATCACGCGACGATAGACCAGCGGGAAGTGGGCATATCCGTCCGATTACAGGACGGCATTGGCTTTTTCCCGCATCTCATACCCGTACTGCCAACAGTCTCCCTTGCGGTCGACCTGCCCTGAAGGCAGCACTACGGGCTTACCACGTTCCCCACCTACCACACGACTGCGTTAGGGTCCGTCTCTTCACCGGTGGCCTTGATAGCGACGTGTTCCATCGCTCGAGAGGAACAGCTAGCCACGCACCATTTTGGTAAGAGCCATAGTCAGCAGCTTTGGCTCCGCACTAGTTACGGTGTTTATCGACGATTTGCTTGTGCTACCCATGGCAGCCAGCCTTGCCCCTCAACCCCATTGCTGCTCGGAGTCTCTGCAACGCACCTCGCGGTGCGCACCACCCATAAAAGGGAGACGTTGTTCGGGAAGCTTCGCACCTCGCCGTTACCGGCCAAGCACGTCCCCGTAGGCTACTGTTTGTCGCAAAACAGGTTCACTGCCACCATATTAAACGGTAGCTGAACGATGGTAAGTAGAGCAGTGCTCTACGTGCTGCAAACAACCCTCATTGCGAGAATTGTGGTCAAAAGTTGAGCACAGCAATGCTGTGGAGAGAACAGGCAATACTCCGTCCTCACCATTGCGGTGATGGCCCGAAAGTACCCTCTCGGGTTTCCAACTTATTGATGATTCTGCGAATTAATTGCAGATTCAAGTGGTTTGCAGGTTGAGGCCTGCGTCCTTTGCAACACGGGTAGAGCTTCGTGTCGCACCAAAGCGCGTTAGTATAGCGATTAACGCCGGATTCCATAGGTCACCCGGGTATGGCCACCGTTCCGCAACGACCCCAGTCTGCCGCCGGGCCCAGCGCCGGAGTGTCGTCGTTGGGTCTGCATCGCAAGCTCGAAATCGATGCCGTTCTGACCGTGCTTCGCCACGATGGGTTGATCGTGGAAGCCGACGCGCTCAAGGTGCGCGCGGACGCGCGTAGCGCGCGCGGCAAGATGGAACTGCATCCGCTTGCACTGATTGCAAGTCAGAAGTTGATCAACCCGCGCGACGGCAAGCCGCTGAGCCTGGAGGTATTGACTCAATGGCTGGCGGACAAGGCCAAGCTGCCGTACCTGAAGATCGATCCGATGAAGATCGATGCGGCGGCAGTAACCCAGGTGATTTCGCAAGCGTACGCGCAACGCTATCGCATCCTGCCGGTGGCGGTGAGTCCGGGCCAGGTCACGATCGCGACCTGCGAGCCGTTCGACACGCGCTGGTTGGCGGATCTGGGACACATCCTGCGCCGCGAGATCCATCGCGTGGTCGTCAATCCGGTCGACCTGAATCGCTACCTGGCCGAGTTCTACGGCGTCCAGCGCTCGATCCAGAAAGCCAACGACGCCAAGCTCGATGTTCATGACGGTCGCGGAATTCTCAACTTCGAGCAGTTGCTGGAACTGGGCAAGTCCGGCGACATCGGCGCCGACGACCGTCACGTCGTCCACATCGTGGATTGGTTGTTGCAATATGCGTTCGACCAGCGCGCGTCCGATATCCATCTGGAACCGCGCCGCGATACCAGCCCGATCCGTTTCCGCATCGATGGCGTCATGCACAAGGTATTCGAGTTGCCAACGCCGGTGATGACGGCGGTGACCGCGCGCGTGAAAATCCTCGGACGCATGGATCTGGCGGAAAAGCGCCGCCCGCAGGATGGCCGCATCAAGACGCGTTCGGGCGAGGGTCGCGAAGTCGAGCTGCGCCTGTCGACGATGCCGACCGCGTTCGGTGAGAAAGTCGTGTTGCGCATCTTCGATCCGGACATCGTGGTCAAGGAATTCCGCCAGCTCGGTTTCTCGATGGACGAGGAAATTCTATGGCGCTCTCTGGTCGAGCGTCCGCACGGCATCGTGCTGGTGACCGGCCCAACCGGTTCCGGCAAGACCACGACGCTGTATTCGACACTCAAGCATCTGGCCACGCCCGACATCAATGTCTGCACGGTGGAAGACCCGATTGAAATGGTCTCCCCGGAGTTCAACCAGATGCAGGTGCAGGCGGGGATCGGTCTGGACTTTGCCACCGGTGTGCGCACCCTGCTCCGCCAGGATCCGGACATCATCATGATCGGTGAGATCCGCGATCTGGAAACCGCGCAAATGGCAGTGCAGGCATCGCTGACCGGGCATCTGGTGCTGTCCACCCTGCACACCAATGATGCGCCGACCGCGGTGACGCGCCTGCTTGATCTGGGCGCCCCGCATTATCTGATTCAGTCGACCCTGACCGGCGTGGTCGCACAGCGATTGATCCGCACCTTGTGCCCGCATTGCAAGGTGGAAACCGCGCTTGATGTGCGTGCCTGGGATGCGCTGGTGCATCGCTGGCGCGTGCTCGCGCCAGAGCGGGTGTACGGCCCGAAAGGCTGTCTGGAATGCCGCAACACCGGGTTTCTCGGCCGCACCGGCATCTACGAGATGATGCGAATTTCGCCGTCTATACGGCAAATGATTACTGCGACGATGGATCTGGCGAAACTCAGCGAAACCGCGCTGGTCGATGGCATGCGTCCGCTGCGCGTGAGCGCCGCGGCGCAGGTTGCGCGCGGCCTGACTACGATCGCGGAAGTCGTCGGCGTGCTGCCCCCGATAGAGTGAGAGAGCCGGCGTGGAAAAGGTGAGCCAGGCATCGAAGCAGCGTACGCGTGCCGCCAGACGTCTGCTGATTGTGCAGACGGGCGCGACATTGCCGGCGCTGCGTGAGCGCCACGGCGATTTCCCCGAATGGTTCCGTCGCGGCCTGGGGCTGACACCGCAGCAGGTGGATTGCGTGCGTGTGGATACCAGCCAGGCGCTGCCACCGCCGCGTAACGTCGCCGCCGTCGTCATCACCGGATCCGGCGCGATGGTTTCGGAGCGACTGGACTGGAGCGAACGCACAGCCCACTGGTTGCGCACCGCTGCCAGCACGGGCTTGCCGATGCTTGGAGTCTGCTACGGGCATCAGTTGCTCGCACACGCGTTCGGCGGCCATGTCGATTACAACCCGCGTGGTCGCGAGATCGGCACCGTCGATATCCAATGCCTGCCTGCGGCTGCAGACGATGAGTTGTTCGGCTGGTTGCCGCAGGTCTTCCGCGCGCACGCGACGCACTTGCAAAGTGTATTGAAACCGCCACCTGGCGCGGCCGTGCTGGCGCGCTCGACGATTGATGATTGCCAGGCGGTGCGCTACGCGCCGCGCGTGTGGGGTGTGCAATTCCATCCGGAATTCGGTGTGGCGCATATGCGCGGTTATCTGCGCGAACGCGAGGACGTAGTGAACACCGAGGGGCTGGACGCACAGGGGCTCGGCCGCGCGGTCGGTGCAAGTCCGCAGGGACGAGCACTGCTGCGTCGTTTTGTGCGTATCGTTGCGGAAAGCGAGAACTAGAAAAACAAAACGGCCGCAAGGGCCGTTTTGTTTTCGATCTGCGTCGTGTTATCTGGCGCGGAAAGTTGCAGCGAAACTTACTTCTTCGCTTTGCGGACGCCGCCGGCCTTGGCGGAAGCCAGGTAATTATTGATCGCTTCGTTGGTCACGTCATACAGCGGACGACCAGATACCGCAGCGGCGGCCTTGAGGCTGTCGCGCACGCGCTTGGACACGCGCAGGCTGGCGTCGCGGGTATCTTCGTTGGGTTTTGCCATGTCTGTAACTCCGGTTTCGGGGTGAGGGAAAAATGCGCCAATTGCACAAAGGAGTTTATGCCAGAATGTTGCAAAAGACAAATTGTAGCTTACCGCTACCGGCGAGCGCCGACACGCATTATCCAGCGTTAAGCAGTGCTGCGGCGCAAGAAGATGCGCACCGCGATCAGGCCGGCCTCGTATAGCAGGCACATGGGGATCGCGAGCATGATCATCGACAGCACATCCGGTGGTGCGACGATCGCCGCGACCACGAACGCGCCGAGGATGACATAGGGGCGATGCTTGGCCAGCTGCGCCGGCGTGACCCAGCCCATGAGCGCAACAATGAACACGCCGACGGGCACCTCGAAGCACAGGCCGAAGGCGAAAAACATGGTCAGTACAAAATCCAGGTACTTGCCGATGTCAGTCGTCATCGACACGCCTTCCGGCGTGGTGCTGAGCAGAAAGCCGAACACTTTCGGCAATACCACGAAGTAGGCGAACGCACAGCCCAGATAAAACATCAGCACGCTGGAAGCCAGCAATGGCATCGCGAGCCGCTTCTCATGCCGATACAGTCCCGGCGCCACGAACCGCCAAGCCTGGTACAGCACGACGGGCATCGCCAGAAACAGCGCGAAGAAAAACGCGAGCTTGATTGGTGTCAGGAAGGGCGAGGCCACCTCGATCGCCACCATCTTTGCATCTTTCGGCAGGAGTGCGAGCAGAGGTTCGGCGATCAGGTGATACAGACGATTGGCGAACGGCAGCAGGACGACCAGCACCAGCAGCACAGCCGCGATTGCTTTTAGCAAGCGCTCGCGCAGTTCGACCAGATGCGAGATGAAGGATTGCTGCGGGCCTTCCTGCTCGTCCTTGCGTTCAGCGCTGCTCATGATTGTCGCGCGCGGCGGCTGGGATGTTTTCGCTGTGCGTCGGCGGCGATTGGGTCGAGGGAAGATTGTTCATGATGGAATGCAACGCGTCCTTGACGCCGGCCGTCGGGTCGGCCGCGGCGGCTGTTTCTTGCATGCTGCGTTTGAGTTCGTCGGCGGCCAGCTCACGCTCGATTTCCACACGTACACTTTGCCAACTTTGCCGTGCCTTGCGCAACAGCGCGCCCGCGGTGCGTGCGGCGCCCGGCAGGCGTTCCGGGCCGAGCACGAGCAACGCCACGACGGCGATCAGGCCGATTTCCCCCATGCCGACATCGAACATGGCAATCGGCTACGGTGTATTTTCGCGCTTGGTTTCCGCGTTCGCGGCAGGCGGCGTTTCGGCCGCGGGATCGGCCTTGAGTTGTGACGGCGGATTCTTCTCCTCGTCGTCCTGCAATCCCTTGCGGAAATTCTTGATGGCCGAAGCCAGATCGCCGCCGATGTTGGTCAGTTTCTTGGTGCCGAACAACAGCACGACAATAACCAGCACGATCAGCCAGTGCGTGAGACTCATGCTACCCATGATGCGGACTCCGAAATGCGGCGTGACTTATGCGAACAAAACGCGCGGCTTGGGGCGGCGCTGTCATCGCGCCGATCTTGCTGGCCTTCAGTGCGCAGACTTGTCATGGGCAGTGTACTCCTCCAGGCGGTCGCGGAAATCGACCACCGCATTCGGCACGTTGCTCACGCCGCCGGCAAAAATGCGCCGCGGGGTCACGCCGTCGCCGTAGACCGCCTGGTTGGCATCGTTGTCGATCGCAAGCACCGAGCCGTCGAGGGCGATACCGGCGAACAGGCCGCGCGAGCGCGAATAGGAATAGATTTCGGCCTTGAGCTGCGCGTCGGTCGCCGCGTGCGCATCGCGCCCCACCGGCCCGGCGGCAACGGACGCGTCGGCGCCGAGGGTAAACTTGCCGTGGACGATCGAATCCACACCGCGCTGGGTGCGGAAGATCAGGATCACATCGGTGGACTGTATGCCGATCTGGAAGCCAATGCTGCCGCCGCTCATGCTGACGAAACTCGGATTGCTCCAGGTGCTATCGGCGTTTTTGATCGAGACCAGGCCCACGCCATGGCGGCCGCCGATCACGAAGCCGGCCTTGAACACATCCGGGATCACCGCGACCGCGTAGGCATTGGACAGCATTTCGGCGGGCAGGCGTTTGTCCGGCGCCTGCATGATTTCTCTGAGCACGCGCACCGCGTTGTTGGCGCGTTCGGATTCCTGCTCGCCGGCGCGTGCGCTACCGGTATGCAGCACAATTAGCGAAAGCAGGGCATAACTCAGAAGCTGCAAGCGTTGCATAGTCACTCCTTCCTTGTGAACGGGTGAGCGCGCGCGCGACAAAGCGCGCCGCGAGTCGTCGGATCAAGCTATTGGACGGCGCCGGCCCAGGCGAGTTCCCGCCAGCAGCATCACCAGCGCGATCAATAGCCCCAATCCAAATGACGACAGGGTCGGGGTTGAAGCTGCGCCCACGGGGGCGTTGCCGACCGGCGGTGTGATCGCCAGGCCCTTGAGCCCGATGTATTGCAGATCGACGGGCCCGGTGATCGGGCCGGTGTTGTTCAAGGTGCCGCGGCTGGCATCCAGGCTGGCAAGATCGCTCCATATCGGCACAGTCGGCACGCCCGGCTGTGGCGGAACGTAGTCCAGCACCAGCCAAAGTCGGCCGCTGGCGTCGAAACCCGGGCTCGCGGTGGTCACATAATTTGCGCCCTCACCATAGGCGCCAACCGCTGTAGTCTGCGCCGTCGCCGGATCGATCAAATACAGGGTGTTGTTGCCTTGACTGCCGGCACCATAAATCTGATCGCCGCGCGAGGTCAGGCCGGTAATCGTGACGCCAAGATTTCCCACCAGGGTGGCCGCACCCGTGGCCGGGTTGACTTGCCAGAAGCTGCCGTTGCCGGCGGATAGCCACAGTCTGCCGTCGCTGGTGAAGGTCAATCCCAGATCCAGCTGCTGGCTGATGCTTTGACCGGCAAGATTCAATGGGCCGACCAAGGTGGCCGCGCCCGTTATGGGGCTGATCTGCAACAGCACTTTCAACGTATCGGAGACGGCGTAAAGCTGACCGCCGGGGCTGTAGGTCAACCCCTCGATATTGGCAATGCGCTGCTGGCCGTTAAGGTAACCCGCCGGGCCGAGCTCCTGCGCGGCGCGCGTGGAAACATCGACACGGTAAAGTGTATCGAACGCCTCGCCGTAGCCGATAATATCGGCGGCGAGTGCCGGGCCGCAGGCTGCGGCCAGCACGAGCGCTGCAATATGAGCGCGCAGGGGCATGTGAATGTCTCTTATGTAATTCTAGTTTTTGGTAATCGTCTGCCGCACCGGGCGCTGGTGCAGCGACGCCAGTCTAGCAGCTAGTACATACGAAACAAAGCCTTAGCCACGAAGTGCTAAACTGCGGCCTGCCCAAACTCAAAACCCCAACCACTGCTGGATTGGCAACCGTCCGGGCACAAGGGATTGGGTGAATGCTCCGCTGAGAGATCTCGAGTCGACAAGCCGATGCCCAATGCAGCCCCAGACCAGCCATCGCAATCCACGCGGAAAGACATCGCCGTACTGCTGCTCAATCTGGGGACGCCTGCGGCGCCGACGCCGCGGGCGGTACGCCGCTATCTGGCGCAATTCCTGAGCGATGCGCGTGTCATCGACACTCCGCGCTGGCTGTGGCTGCCGCTGCTGTACGGCGTGATCCTGCGCTTGCGGCCGCGGCGTTCGGCGCGAGCCTACGCGAAAATCTGGACGGTGCAGGGCTCGCCCCTGCTCGTGAATAGCCAGGCGCTGGCGGAGAAACTCGCGAGCGCTTGCGCAGGCGACGGCCTGCGCGTTGCGCTCGGCATGCGCTACGGCGAACCGGCGACGGCAGCCGTTGTCGAACGATTGCTGGCCGATGGCGTGCGTCGCCTGCTGGTTTTGCCGCTATACCCACAGTACTCGGCGACTTCCACCGGTGCTGCCATCGACGCAGTGTTCGCAACGTTGCAGCGGCAGCGATGGATTCCGGAATTGCGCAGCATTGGCGATTATCATGCTGCGTCAGAGTATATTTGTGCACTAGGCGACAGTGTGGAAAAATACTGGCAAGCGCACGGCCGCGGCGCGCGCCTGCTGCTGTCGTTCCACGGCATTCCCGAACGCTATGTGACCGCCGGCGATCCGTATCGCGAGCAGTGCCTGACCACCGCGCGCCTGCTGCGCGAGCGTCTGAAGGTGGACGAGACGTTCCTGATTACCAGCTTCCAGTCGCGGGTCGGGCTCGAGCGCTGGCTGACACCTTGCACCGATGAGATCCTCGCGCAGTTTGCCGCTGATGGTGCCGATCACGTACAGGTGCTATGCCCCGGGTTTGCGGTCGATTGCCTGGAAACGCTCGAAGAGATCGCCATTCGCGGCCGCGAACAATTTCTCGCTGCCGGCGGCAAACGTCTGGACTACATTCCGGCGCTGAACGCTACCGATGCGCACGTGCAGTTGCTGCGCGCCTTGATCGAGCGGCACACACGCGGCTGGCTGGAGAGCGACATCCATGCTGGCGCATGATGTCAATATCGTGTTGCCGGATCTGAATCTGGCAGCTCGCGTCTGGGGCGACCCGTCCTTGCCACCGCTGTTGGCGCTGCATGGCTGGCTGGATAACGCGGCGTCGTTCGAGCGGTTGGCGCCGCTGCTTTGTGAACAGTTCCACATTGTTGCGCTGGATTTTCCCGGACATGGCCGCTCGGATTGGCGCGCCCCGGGAGCCTGGTACCACCATGTGGATTATGCGGGTGACGTGCTGGCGGCTGCCGACGCGCTCGGATGGAAGCGATTCGATCTGCTCGGCCACTCGCTGGGCGGCGGCGTGGCGACTGCGCTGACTGCCGCGTGTCCGCAAAGGATCAATCGCCTGATCCTGATCGAAGCCCTGGGCGTGATTGCGAGCGCTCCGGAAAAAGCGTTGTCGCATTTGCAGGGCGCACTGGCCGATCGCGCCAGTTATCGGAACAAAGCGTTGCGGGTCTTTGCAAATCAGGACGCAGCAATCGCTGCGCGCATGCAGGCCAACGGATTGTCGCGCGAAGCGGCCAGCTTGCTTGTCACGCGTGGGCTGAAAGTCGTGCCGGGCGGATTCAGTTGGTCGTCCGATCCACGCCTGACCTTGAATTCAGCGCAGCGGTTTAGCGAAGATCAGGTGCTGGCATTCTTGCGCGGTCTGCGTGCGCCGACCTTGCTCATGCTCGCGCAACCCGAGGCACCCTACCTGCCGCGAGAAACGATGGAGCGGCGTATTGCGCAGGTCGCGGACATCCGCGTGTTGCGGTTACCCGGCAGCCATCATCTGCATCTTGAGGATCCGCAACCGGTAGCGGAAGCGATATTGGATTTCGTCAAGCTTGAATCAGACGCGCCAACTCTGCTTTAAGTGCATGCCCACTGGTCTTGAGCCAATCGCGCTGAGTCTGCCAATCCGGATACAGCGTACCGACAAGCGCCCAGAACCGTGGTGAATGATCGCGAATGCGCAGATGACACAGCTCGTGCACGACAACGTAGCGCAGCGCGTCCAGCGGCGCCAAAGCCAGGGCCAGATCCAAGGTTACGCGATCACGCGTGTCCAAGCTGCCCCACAGACTTTTCAGCGGCTTGATGCGGATGCCGGTTGGCGCGCGGCCGAGTTCGGCAGTGTAGCGCGTGAGATAGCGCGACACGTCGCGTCGGATCTGCGCCTGCAGGTACGAATGCAGCAGCGAGCGCGCCGCCGGTAGCGTTTGCTTGTTGTGTGGCTTGGGTAGCGACAGCACCAGGCGCTCACTGCCCAGTTCCACGCGCGGATAGGCGCCGTCGCGCCATTGCAGGCGCGTGGTTTCGCCACGCAGCGGAATGAGGGTGGGCACGCCGGGTTTCAGCGGCGGCGGTCCGACCTGGTCGAATTTCAGTTCACCAAGTTTGCGTTCAAGCCAATCCGCGTGTTTGCGCAGGAAGGCGAACACCTGTGCCGGATGCGTGCCTTGCGGATACGACACTTGCGCGCCTCCGGAAGTAACCGTCAGGCGCAGCCGGCGTGCGCGCGGATGCGCGCGACGCAGCACCTTGATGGTGTCGCCATCGGGGGTGGCCAGCTCAAGATACAGGTCGTCGGTGGCTGTCATTGTCCTCATCCAGCATTGTCCCCATCCAGCATCGTCCTTGTCCAACATCATCCTTGTCCTACCGCTGCGCTTGCGCGCTACGCTTTGTCTCTCGGCCGGGGCAGGCCAAACCATGACTCGAATTTCTGCAATAGCTGTTCCAACTCCAGCGTCATCAGCGCGACCTGCGCGTCCAACTCGGCGATTGCCGATTCGCGATCCGTTTCGCCCAATTCGTCCTGCACCCC
>JANXVS010000068.1 GCA_025351555.1 Pseudomonadota bacterium
CGCGAACTTGTGCCGCGATTGCTCCGAGCCATGATTCTCTGTGGCCCTTGCGCAGAGCCGATTCTGCGTCAAACGAGCAATTTTTTAAGCTGAGGAACGAAGCTAATCAGGAAATAAATTACTGGCGGCAACCCTGAATGGAATAGCGCCGACTGTTCATCTATTTACGAAACGTCGGCGCGACGACTTTGCGATGTGGATGCTTGCGCGCCGTCATAGTCGCTGCCTCAGGTGCGCACGCGATAACAAGGCACATAGGCACTGCCAGGCAGTTTCATGCGTTGCTGCGCGACAAAGCTTGCCAGCATCTGGTCGAGCGCGCGCATGATTTGCGGATCGCCGTAAATCTGAAACGGACCATGCTCGGCAATTGCGCGCAGCCCCTCTTCCTTGACATTGCCGGCGACAATGCCGGAAAACGCGCGACGCAAATCCGCAGCAAGCAAATGCCGTGGCTGTTCGCGATGCAGATTCAGAGCGGCCATGTTCGTATGTGTCGGCTGGAACGGCTGCTGGAAAGCAAGCTCGATGGTCAGCGACCAGTTGAAGAAGAAGGCATCCTTGTGCTCGATGCGGTGGGTGCGCACCTTGTTGAGGCCCTTGGCCATCTGCCGCGCGGTTTCCTGCGGATCGCCGATGACGATGCGGTAGCGTTGAGCGACGTCGTCGCCGAGCGCAAGGCGGAGAAACGCATCGATCTGCTCGAAATATGTCGCTGATTCTTGCGGGCCCGAGAAGATCAGCGGAAACGGAATGCCGGCATTGGCCGGATGCAAAAGTATACCAAGCAGGTAGAGGATTTCCTCGGCGGTGCCGACGCCCCCGGGAAACACGATGATGCCGTGGCCGATGCGCACGAACGCTTCCAGGCGCTTTTCGATATCCGGCATGATCAGCACATTGTTGACGATCGCATTCGGCGATTCGGCGGCGATGATGCCCGGCTCGGTGATGCCGATATAGCGTTTGAAGCGCATGCGTTGTTTGGCGTGCCCGATGGTCGCGCCCTTCATCGGACCCTTCATCGCGCCCGGTCCGCAGCCGGTGCAGATATCGAACCCGCGCAAGCCGAGTTCGTAGCCGACCAGCTTGGTGTAATCATATTCCAGCCGCGAAATCGAATGCCCACCCCAGCACACCGCCAGATTCGGCTCGACATTCGGGCGCAACACACGCGCGTTGCGCAGGATCTCGAAAACGGCGTGCGTGATGCCGTGCGAATCCTCGAGCTGGAAGTGCCCGGCTTCGATGTGGGTGGCAACGTAAGCGATATCGCGCACCACCGCGAACAGCAGCTCGTTGATGCCGCGGATGATCTTGCCGTCGACGAAGGCGCGCGCCGGCGCATGGATCAGCTCCAGTTTGATGCCGCGATCCTGCTGCAGCACCTGGATATCGAAATCCGGATAACGCGCGAACATGCCGAGCGCGTCGTCGCTCTCGGCGCCGGAAGTCAGCACCGCCAGCGCGCAACGGCGCAGCAGCGTGTGCTGACCGCCTTGCGATGCATCGCGCAGGCGCTTGACCTCGTTGCGCGAGAGCACGTCCATACCCGCGACCGGGGCGATGCGAGCGTTGATCGTGGCCAACGGAGCTGCAGGGGTTGCGGTTGTCTTTGTGTCCATGCGCCAAGCTTAGCTGAAAAACGCATGGCTTCGCCGGCAACTGCTCCTGCGTTGCCGGCATACCGGCCATCCATGGCCATAAAGAAACCGGCGTTCTCGCGAACGCCGGTTTCGAGTGGAACGATGAATCTTTACTGGATCAGAACTCGTAGCGCACCGTCACCAGTATCGACCAACGCGATTGTGCGAACTGGTCTTCGAACTTGAGCTTACCCGGCGCGTAATTGCCGGCCTTGTCCGTCGGCAACCCATAGACATACTTGCCGGTTACCTTGTCCACGCCCGCGAAGTTCGCCAAGGTTCGGTTGTACGGGAAGTCGACGTCGTAGACATCACCCCATTTCTTGTTGAGCATATTGGCGAAATTGAAGATATCGAATTTGATCTGGCCCTTGTTGCCGGGGAAGATACCGGGGATTTGCTGCGCGAAGCTCAGATTCAACTGATTGACCCAGGCGGCGCGCGTGTCGTTGCGCCCCGCTACTTCGCCGGCGTGTCCTTTAAGATAGCTATTGCCATTGATGTAGCTGTAGAACTGCTGCACGGTTGAATCCTTTGTGCCGTTCGCGAACTCCACATCGCCCGCTCGGGGGATGTAGGCCAAGCCCGGCTGACAGCCGCTGCCGGGGTTGCCGTTGCACACGCCACTGACATCGGTGCCGAAAATCCAGCTGTACGGCTGGCCGGTATGTCCGTCGTAGAACGCCGAGATGCTGCTCGTGTAATCGCCGAAGAAGCGGTGTTGCCAGGTCAGCGACGAAATGATGCGCCGGCGGAAGTCGTAATTGCTCGGCGACGCCACATTTTCATTCGGGTTGTAAACGGCCTGCGAACGGTAGTTCGAGAACGCTTGCGACGAGGTGCCGGAATTGATGTCGGTGGATTTGCCGAGCACGACACCGAAGCGGCCGGACAAATCCTGGGTCAAAGCCTTGTTCACCTGCAGCGAGAGGTAGTTGGCGCTGCCCTTGCTGCTGTTGGTCAGGTAAACCACGTCGCCGAAGTGCGTGTTGCGGCCACTGCGCACGCCACTGGCGCCTTTGCCTGTGGTGAAATCGTAGTAGGGAATGCTCCAGTAGCTCAGACGGCCATCCGGCAGAATACCGGCCGCGCCGTTGCCGATATTCA
>JANXVS010000081.1 GCA_025351555.1 Pseudomonadota bacterium
ACGTGGATCGGGAAGGAGACGCGGCCGAAGTTGGAGCCGCGCATCCTGCTTGAGGATCGAACGAAGAGCTATCACGCCAAGCATCGTGTTGGTGAAAACGATTTGTTCGACAATCGGCTGATCTACGGGGACAACCTGCTGGCGTTAAAAGCGCTGGAACAGGAGTTCGCGGGCAAGGTGAAGTGCGTGTTCATCGATCCGCCGTACAACACCGGCAGCGCGTTTGCGCACTACGACGATGGGGTGGAGCACTCGATCTGGCTTTCGTTGATGCGCGACCGGTTGGAGTTGATTCGACGACTGTTGTCGAACGACGGTTCGTTGTGGATCACGATTGATGACAACGAAGCACACTACCTGAAGGTATTGTGTGACGAGATATTTGGGCGCGCAAATTTTCTCGCCAACATTGTCTGGCAATCAAAAGACACTCCGGGAAACAATTCTTCAGGCATAGCGCAAACGCATAACCATGTTTTGGCGTGGAGAAAAAGTGATTCCTTTGCTCCCAATCGCCTGGCGCGAACCAATGACCAAGACCAGTACTACTCCAATCCCGACAAGGATCGGCGTGGTTCATGGCTTGGCACGCCGCTAACCCGAGTAGAGCACCGAGACAGGGACTATTACCCTTTAACCGCTCCGGATGGTCGATCTGTGTTGCCACCCAAAGGCAGTAGTTGGCGTCGACCTCCGAACATAATGAAACAACTTGAGGATGACGGAAGAATCTGGTGGGGCAGAAACGGCGAGGCCGCGTTTCCGAAAGAGAAAAAGTTCTTGTCAGAGGTGAAGCAAGACGTCGTAAACCAGACTTGGTGGCCCTACGAGTTCGGCGGAAGCACGAGAAACGCAAGCGTGGAGATGAAGTCAATCTTTGGCCACAAGACGTTTGATACTCCAAAGCCGGAAAAATTGATTTTTCGTGTGTTTGCGCTCGCGACAAAACCAGGCGACCTTGTCCTAGACTCGTTCGCCGGCTCCGGCACCACCGGTGCAGTCGCCCACAAGATGGGCCGCCGCTGGGTCATGGTGGAGCTGGGCGATCATTGTCATACGCACATCATCCCGCGCCTGCACAAAGTCATCGATGGCGAAGACAAGGGCGGCATTACCGAGGCAGTCGGCTGGAAAGGCGGCGGCGGTTTCCGTTACTACCGTCTCGCGCCGTCCCTGCTGGAAAAGGATCGTTGGGGCAACTGGGTCATTCACCGCGACTACAACGCGGCGATGCTGGCCGAAGCGCTGTGCAAGCTGGAAGGCTTCAGCTACGCGCCCAGCGATACCGTGTACTGGCAGCACGGCCATTCCACCGAGCGCGATTTCCTCTATGTCACCACGGCCACGCTGAGCCACGAACAATTGCAGCAACTTGCCGACGAGGTAGGGCTTGAGCGGACGTTGCTGGTGCTGTGCCCGGCGTTCCGTGGCAAGGGCGACTATCCGAATCTCACTGTCCGCAAGATTCCGAAGCAGGTGCTGTCGCGTTGCGAGTGGGGTCACGACGATTATTCGTTGCAGGTGGAGAATTTGCCGAAGGCGCCTCAGCCGGCTCCCGTTGCTTCCGCTGCGCCTGCCCGCCAGAAGCCGGACATGGTGGGTGGGCCCGACCTGTTCGGCGATGGCGCCGAAGGAGGCATGCATGGCGAAGAAGCATGAGATTTCCCTTGTCCGCTCATCGGCGGCGGAATATCTGACCTTTGTAGCCGCTGGCGGCCAGTCGGAAACCAGCGTGGAAATGCGCTATGAGGATGAAAACATCTGGCTGACCCAGAAGATGATGGCCACCCTTTACGATGTGTCGGTGCCCGCCATCAACCAGCACCTCAAGCGCGTCTTTGCCGACAATGAGCTCGATGAGGCGGCAGTTATTAAGCATTACTTAATCACTGCGGCGGACGGCAAGAACTACCGGGTCAAGCACTACAGCTTGCAGGCGATCGTCGCTGTGGGCTTCAAGATCGAAAACGAACGCGCGGTGCAGTTCCGCAAGTGGGCCAACCGGATCGTCAAGGATTACACGATCCAGGGCTGGGTCATGGATGCGGAGCGCCTCAAGGCTGGCGGCAGTGTGCTGACCGCAGAGTTCTTCGAACGGCAACTGGAAAAAATCCGGGAAATCCGCCTTTCCGAACGCAAGTTCTACCAGAAAATCACCGACATCTACGCCACGGCGCTGGATTACGACCCATCCGCCACGGCCACCCGGCGTTTCTTTGCCGCCGTGCAGAACAAGCTGCACTACGCCATCCATGGCCAGACGGCGGCGGAAGCGATTGTGTGGCGCGCCGATCACCAGAAGGAACACATGGGGCTGACGAGTTGGGAGGGCGCACCCAAGCAGAAGATCTACAGGTACGACGTTTCCATCGCCAAGAACTACCTTTCGGAGTTCGAATTGGCGCAGATGCAGAGGATCGTCTCCGCCTATCTCGACATGGCGGAGGTGCAGGCCATGCGTCGCATTCCCATGACCATGGCGGATTGGGAAGAACGTCTGAGCGGTTTCCTGAAATTGTGGGATCGGGACATCCTGGGGGACGCCGGCGAAGTCAGCGCCGAAATCGCCAAGGCCCACGCCGAAAGCGAGTTCGAGAAATACCGCATCGTGCAGGACAGGTTGTTCGAGAGCGATTTCGACCGCGCACTGCAACAGCTCGAAGCGACAGGCCTGGCCAGCGACGGCGACACGCATGAACGCACCCGAGAGATGAGCGTGCCAGAAAGGGCCCGCAAGAAGCCTGTGGGCCGCAACCAAGGGAAGGACAAGGGGAAAGCATGAATCGGCATGTCAACGCCATCGCCGGTCGCCTGAGCTTGCGTCCGCCGCAACGGCATTCGCTGGAGTTGCTGGATCGCGTCACTGAAATCGTGCCGCCAAGAAAAGGCGCGGATGCAGCGGCTGCGCTGGCGATTATTCGCGGCGAGTTTCCGTCTGTCACCGACTTCGAGCGCGAGTTTCCGTCGCTGTGCTTCGCGTTGGCTACCGGTGTGGGCAAGACCCGGTTGATGGGCGCATTCATCACCTACCTGCATCTGGCGCATGGCATCAACAACTTCTTCGTGCTGGCGCCGAACCTGACCATCTACAACAAGCTGATTGCCGATTTCACACCGAATACGCCAAAGTACGTGTTCAGGGGCATCGCGGAATTTGCCACGGACGCGCCGGCGATCATCACCGGCGACAACTATGAGGCGATGGCCGGCAACTTGTTCGATGTGCTGCTGCGTTGCAAGGTCAACATCTTCAATATATCGAAGATCAATTCCGAAGTGCGTGGTGGCCGCAGTCCTCGCATCAAGCGGCTATCGGAGTACATCGGCGAAAGTTATTTCGCCTATCTGGCCGGGTTGCCGGATCTCGTGTTGCTAATGGACGAGTCGCATCGCTACCGTGCCAGTTCAGGGCTGCGCGCCATCAATGAGCTCAACCCCGTCCTCGGCCTGGAATTGACGGCCACGCCATTCGTGGAGACCAGCAAGGGCGCCCTCGCCTTCCGGAATGTCATCTATGACTATCCCCTCGGCCAGGCGATGGCCGACGGGTTCGTCAAGGAGCCTGCGGTTGTTACCCGCAAGGACTTCAATCCCGCTGGTATGTCGGTGGAGGCGATCGAGCAACTGAAGCTCGAAGACGGCATCCGCCTGCACGAGAGCGTCAAGGTCGATCTGGAAACCTATGCGCGCGAGACCGACAACGCGATCGTCAAGCCATTCCTGCTGGTCATCGCTCGCGACACGACTCACGCTGCCCAGCTGCTGCGGTTGATCCAGTCTGAC
>JANXVS010000101.1 GCA_025351555.1 Pseudomonadota bacterium
CGAGGAACGTAATGCCGAGGTCTTTCTGGCCATCGAGCTGATGATCTCCGGCAGCACCTTCGACGCGCGTCCGCCGCCACCGGCGCTGGAATACAACAGCGCTGACATGGTCGTGCAATCCGGTGGTGCGCTGGCGCAAAAGCTCGATGAGAAACTCGACAAGCACGCTCCCGATTGGCGCACCGATCCACGCATCGCGCATGCCTTGCAGCTGACCCTGATCGCCGCGGATCTGGATACGGCCAATGTCGCCGAGGCTTTCCCCATATTCATGGCCAGCACCGAGCGCCTGTGCCTGGAACGCGAGATGCGCAGTCACCGCGATCCGGCAGATCCGTCGGCGGCACAACCCGTGCTGAATTTCTTGAGCATCGGTCAGGAACACTATTTCTTCGACCTGCATCGCTTCAGTTCGGACTACGGCCGGCAGACGTTCGCTGCCGCCAAGCAGGCCAACGTCGAACCGATGCGGACGCTGACTCGCGAACTGCGGGCGCGGGTGCCGACACCGCGCAACGGTACGCAAGTACTGGAAACCTTTCGCGCGATCGTCGCTGAACTCACCTGAAGCAGGATCATCAGAGACGGCGATGGCGCAAGCTGTGCGTCCCTCCCGCCGTTCGTCCCGAACTGGGCTTGGAATGGAGGGCGCGTCCTTGCGCCTTTTGCAACGTGCGCATCCCGCACGCCGCGTTTCCCGGGTCGGGGTTGACGCCCGACGCCGCCAGAATAACCGCGAGACATTGCAGAATTCTTACGTCCGCACAGAGACTTAAGCAGTCTGCGATGTAACTTTATACACAATGCAGCATCCGCTGCATTTGTCGCATCCATGGAGCGCATAGGGTGTGTGGAAATTATATTATTTCCAATGTAAAACAATAACTTGAGCTTGTATTTCCGAGATGCATCGGGGGTAAATGCAAACGCCGCGTTCATCTCTTGGTGCAAAATCTGCTGCCTTACCCACACACTTATCCACAGATGTCCAGCCGGACTGTGTAAATCATGCAAATCCGCGATTTGTCACGCATGTTTGACACAAAACCGCGAAACCCCACGCAAGTCCCCGTGCGCAAAGCGATAGATCGGTGAGAATTTTCTGATTCGGCCCGGCGCCGACTACAATAGCGGGCGTTATTCTGGAATTCCCGCGTGAAAGAACCTCTCCGCCAGATCGTCCTGCAAGCCATCGCGCTCCTGCAGGAGCAAGCCCTGTTGCCAGCCGATGCCTCCGCGCCGTTCGTCGTCGAACGCACGCGCAGCAAGGAACATGGCGACTTTGCCACCAATGCCGCGCTGCTTCTGGCCAAGCCGGCACGCAAAAATCCGCGCGCGCTGGCCGAGGCCCTGGTCGCGGCGATGCCGCAAAGTACACAAATAAGCAAAGTGGAAATTGCGGGTCCCGGCTTCGTCAATTTCTTCCTCGGCGCGGGCGCGTATCACGCCGAGCTGCGTCGTATCCTGACGGAAGGCAAAGCCTACGGCCGTAGCGCAAGCGGCGCCGGCAGAACCGCGGGCGTGGAATTCGTCTCGGCCAATCCGACCGGGCCGCTGCACGTGGGCCATGGCCGCGCCGCCGCAATCGGCGATTGTCTGGCACGCCTGCTCGACGCCAGCGGCTGGAGCGTCAATCGCGAGTTCTACTACAACGACGCTGGCGTGCAGATCGCCAATCTCGCCATCTCGGTGCAAGCGCGTGCGAAAGGTCTTGCGCCCGACGATACCGGCTGGCCAGAAGACGGCTACCGCGGCGACTACATCGCCGACGTGGCGCGGGCGTATCTGGCCGGCGAGTCGGTCGTCGCCGATGGTCACACCGTTACTGGCGCCAAAGATGTCGACAATCTCGACGCAATCCGCGAATTCGCCGTGGCCAGCCTGCGCCGCGAGCAGGATCTGGATCTGAAAGCCTTCGGCGTCGGCTTCGACGTGTATTTTCTGGAATCCTCGTTGTACACGCAGGGCAAGGTGGAAGAAACCGTGCGCGAACTCGTCGCCCACGGCCATACCTACAAGGAAGGCGGCGCGCTGTGGCTGCGCACCACCGATTTCGCCGACGACAAGGATCGCGTCATGCGCAAATCGGACGGCACGTACACGTATTTTGTGCCGGACGTGGCCTATCACCGCAGCAAGTGGCAGCGCGGTTACGAACGCGCTATCACCGAACTCGGTTCAGACCATCATGGCAGCCTGGCCCGTGTGAAGGCCGGCCTGCAGGCGCTGGATATCGGCATCCCCAAGGACTGGCCGGAATACGTGCTGCATCAGATGGTCACCGTGATGCGCGGCGGCGAGGAAGTGAAACTGTCCAAGCGCGCCGGCAGCTATGTGACGCTGCGCGATCTGATCGACGAAGTCGGCTGCGACGCGACGCGCTATTTCCTGATCGCGCGCAAGGCCGACTCGCAGCTGGTGTTCGATATTGACCTCGCGCGTTCGCAGAGCAACGACAATCCGGTCTATTACATCCAGTACGCCCACGCACGCGTGTGCAGCGTGCTGCGCCAATTAGGCGAACGCGGCCTAGCGTGGAACCGCGACAACGGCCTGGCGGAACTGGATCTTCTATCCAACGAACACGAAACTGCGCTGATGGCTGAACTCGCGCGCTACCCGGAAGTTGTCGAAACCGCGGCAGCGAATCTGGAACCGCACCTTATCGCCCAATACTTGCGCGAACTGGCCCATGGGCTGCACACCTACTACCATGCGCACCCGTTCATCGTCGACGATGCCGATCTGCGCGACGCCCGCTTCGCCCTGATCGGCGCGGTGCGTCAGGTGTTGGCGAACGGTTTGGATTTGATCGGCGTATCGGCTCCGGAGAGCATGT